>CAYGMR010000078.1:0-13979 GCA_964350725.1 uncultured Ardenticatenaceae bacterium
AGTGATTGCTAGTTTTGCGACGGATGGTGATGATGGTCCGACACCGCCCGGTGACGTGATTCCTGTGGCTGGGGCGGTTGTGTCTGGTGAGACGATGGGCAACGGCCGTATTCATCACCTCGATGCCCAAAAATTTCTTGACAATAACGATAGCTATACCTTTTTCAAGCGGCTCGATCAATGTAATGAACTAAGTGACCCACCACTGCTGCAAACCCATTTGCAGCCTGGTCCCACGGGCACAAATGTCAACGATTTACTATTTATCCTAACCTATGCGGAGTAAAACTCAATGAGTGTGAAATTTGGAACCGACGGCTGGCGTGCCGTCATTAGTGATACCTTTACGTTTGCCAATTTGCGCCTGGTCGCGCAGGCCATGGCAGACTTTATTGTTGAACAAAACAGCGACGATCCAAGTGTTGTGATTGGATATGACACGCGCTTTTTGTCAGACCGCTATGCTGCTGACATCGCTCGGGTCATGGCTGCCAATGGCATACATGCTTGGTTGGCACGTGCTGATACACCTACACCTGCCATCAGCTATGCAGTTGTGGATAAAAAAGCCACTGCCGGCGTAATGATTACCGCCAGCCACAATGCGCCACGCTATAATGGGGTTAAACTCAAGGCCAGTTATGGGGGCAGCGCCAGCCCAGATCAGAACCGGCGTGTGGAGCAGCTGTTACAGCGCAATCAAGAAATTTTGCATGGCCCCAATCTAATGGATATTGATGAAGCCATTCGTCAAAAAAAGGTTGTCAAGTTTGATCCTGCCTGGTCATATTACGAGCATTTGGGCACATTAGTTGATCTGGATGTGATTTCAAGCGGCGAATTAAACGTGGTTGCTGATGGCATGTATGGCTCAGGACGGCGTTCGATTGGTGAAGTACTCACACGCAGTCGTACCCGCGTTCATAACATCCGCCACGAAATGAACCCCGGCTTTGGTGGCATCCATCCAGAACCGATTGCTAAAAATTTGGGTTACTTGATGTCATTCATTCAGTCGGGACATTTTGATGTTGGCTTGGCGACTGATGGAGATGCGGACCGCATTGGCGCTGTGGATTCCAACGGCAATTTTGTTGATCCGCACCGCATTTTTGCGCTTGTCTTGCGCTATTTATTGGATAAACGCGGCATGCGTGGCACAGTTGTACGCACAGTTTCGACAACACGCATGTTGGATCGTATTGCTCATGCTTATGGTTTGCCATTGGTGGAAACACCTGTTGGCTTTAACCACATTTCAGATTTGATGATTTCGGATGATGTGGTTATGGGCGGCGAGGAATCGGGTGGTATTAGTATTAAGGGACATATTCCTGAAGGGGATGGCGTGTTGATGGGGCTGTTGTTATTGGAAGTGATGGCCGAATCGCGTGCACCTCTGCATGAATTGGTGGATGATTTGTTGGCGCATTATGGACCGGCACAATATGCTCGCACTGATTTGAAGCTCAAACGACCGGTGGCCAAAGCAGATATGGTGAAAATGCTGCTTGATCGTGCGCCTGCGGCGATTTCTGGCGCGAAAATTGAGGATATTCAGACCACAGATGGTGTAAAATATTATTTGGATGATGGCAGCTGGTTGTTGATACGGCCGTCTGGGACCGAACCGGTTTTGCGTGTTTATGCCGAAGCTGAAAATGATGAACGCGTTGCTGCTTTATTGAGTTTTGGCGAAGAAATGGCTGCGAAAGCATGAGATAGAAAAACTGTCAATAAAGCGATCTATATAGTGCGAAGAGCGTAGGGCGTAACCGATAGAAAATTACGTTCTACGCTCTTTGCACTATGTCCAGATTTCCTCAAAAGCTATAAGTTAATGGATATAAAAAATAAAACAAACATCTATCTATTTTTATTGGTCATTTTGTTTCTTTCGGCGTGTAGAGAACAAGTGAATGATCAACAGGTTTCATTTGCGATTTTTGGCGATCCGGCGGAGTTAGCCGCGTATGAAGCACTTGTTGAAGCGTTTGAGAATGAATATCCAGATATTGATATTCAACTGCGCCATACACCAGGGCAGGGTGAATACCGGCGCCGTTTGGCTACAGAATTTTCGAGCGGCTCACCCTCAGATGTGATGCTGCTCAATTACCGCCGTTTCGCGACCTTTGCTGCGCAGGGCGGTTTAGAACCGTTAGGCCCCTATTTGGCGCAAAGTGACCAGATTCAAGCGACAGATTTTTTTGCGCCTACTATTGAAGCGTTTCAATTAGATAATGAATTGTGGTGTATTCCGCAGAATATCTCCAGCCTGGTGGTTTATTATAATCAGGACTTATTTGATGCTGCTGGTCTACCATATCCTGAGGACGACTGGACACGGGAAGAGTTTTTGACTGCTGCCAGGGCTTTGACACTAGATATGGATGACGACGGCCGTATCGATCAATATGGCGTTGGCATCAGCCCCAATCTGTTTCGCCTGGCACCACTCATCTGGCAAAATGGGAGTGAATTAGTGGATGATCCTGCGAATCCAACCCGGTTGACACTGGACACACCCGAAGCGTTAGATGCCCTGCAATGGTTGGTCGATTTGCAAGTGAAAGAAGGGGTTGTAGCCGATGCAGTTGGTGAGGCTTCAGAATCTAGCGAGAGTCGTTTTCTAAACGGCCGTCTCGGCATGTATTTTAACAGCCGTCGTGGCGTGCCTACTTATCGCACCATAAAAAATTTCACTTGGGATGTGGCGCCTTTGCCGCATGGCTCTCAAGCAGCGGGTATCCTGCACAGTGATGCTTATTGTTTGGCCGCTGCCGCGCAGAATAAAGAAGCTGCCTGGCAATTTATTGAATTTGCCAATTCTCTAGTTGGACAAGAGATCGTGGCTCGTTCTGGACGCACTGTACCTTCTTTAAAAGCTGTCGCGAATTCACCCGTTTTCCTTGATCCCACGTTACCGCCAGCGAACAGCCAGGTGTTTATTGAGACAGTGCCTTTATTGAAGCGTGTACCCATCATGACAACCTGGGCTGGCATTGAAGAAACTGCCAGCAGAGAAATAGAACGTGCATTTTATGGACAAGCATCCGTGCAAGAGGCGGCGGAAACGGCCGTTAGTCTCACACAACCCTTTTTTGACAAAGCCGCTGCCACACGTGAAAACCGTTAAAATAGGTATAGGACTCTGGCGTTTTTGTTCTACCAGAGAGATTTGTCAACTTTTGTGAGTTGAAATCACATCTGCTTCCAGAGAAAAATGTTGACAAATCTACTTTTCTCTAATGTCCAGATAGGTATTCTCTCTAATGCGGGTACAATAGGTGAGAGAATATTGCTTCGATTTACAATACTGTTTATAAAAGTGGATATCTTTTTAATGAAGGGTTGAGCGTGTCGAAGCCCTCTATGGAAAATATCAACTCGAAATAAGGAAACACAATGGCAACAATACAACCCTATGTGGCAAAAGGCACAAAGGTTAATCAAAAAATTGATGTAAAAGCAAAGAAGTTTGTTTGGATCACTGCCGGGCAGGGCAAAGTCTCTGCGATATCTGATTATGAGGTAGCAGTTGACGGTAAGATCAGCATTCTTGGTTACAATGGTGACTTGAATATCCATCTGCGTCTGACGGATGAAGCAGCAACTTCTTCCTCTGGGCCTTGCGTTTTGCAGCTCAACACGCTCAAAGATGAAAACGCCACTTACAAAGCAACCAAAGAAAATTTAACAGTATATGCTGTTTTGGGTGGTGAAAAGCAGAATATCAGTATCCTACGCTGCAACAACGACGAGCAAACAGAATGTAAATTGTTTGGTCATGTTAACGAGACTGTACATTTAGACCCCGTTCAATAATGACGGAGTATTGATTTTCAAACGGCCGTATCGCCAGAAACGGCCGTTTGTACCCTTCCTCACACCCCTAGTTTAGATGCCATTTCTCTTGACACAGTCTTGTGCTTATTGTATAGTATCTCTAATTGGAACCGGTTCCATGTTATGAAATAGTGATAATTCGACCATTTCGTAACTGTTTTCCGGCAGATGAAGAAGAGAATCGCACAATAGTTAGCTTAGCTGTATTTGAAAACGGGAAATTCTTAGGGAAATGGCCGAAACAACCATTCGAGATGTCGCCCGCTATGCCGGAGTTGGCATCGGAACCGTATCGCGTGTGCTCAATGACAGCCCCTCCGTGGCAGAATCTACACGCGGCAAAGTTCTCTCTGCAATCGAAACCCTCAACTACTCCCCCAACCAAACCGCACGCCGTTTATCGCGCGGCAAAACCATGGCGATTGGCGTTTTAGTTCCTTTTTTCACCAATGCATCGGTCGTGCGCCGTTTACAGGGTATCGTGTCAGTCTTGGCTGATAGTGATTATGATCTGGTGTTATTCGATGTTGAGAAGACAGAGAATCGTAAAAAACTCCTTACGAATATTGCCAGCCGTAAAATGGTTGATGGCTTACTAATTTTGTCTTTGCGTCCTCATGACCGGGATATGCAGCACTTTTTACAGGCTGAATTACCGGCTGTGCTGGTTGATGCACACCATCCGCAATTGAGTCGTATTGTGGTAGATAATGTGTGTGGTGCATTAAAAGCCGTTAACCATTTAATCGATCTCGGTCACACGCGTATTGGCTATATTAGTGACTATCGAGAAAACCCCTTTAATTATTCACCTACATCAGATCGCTTCACTGGCTATAGCCAAGCATTGCAAGCCGCCAACATTCCATACAACGCAGAATATTACCGTGAAGGCGCTTTAGATCGTGAAGAAGCACGTCAGTTGGCGCATGAATTGCTTTCCTTGCCTGAGCCGCCAACTGCCATTTTTGCCTACAGCGACAGTCAAGCGATTGGCGTATTGCAAGCTGCGCAAGATTTAGACTTACAAGTTCCCCAAGACCTTGCGGTGATTGGCTATGATGATATAGAAACGGCCGTGTATCTACACCTGACTACTATTCGTCAATCCCTTTATGAATCAGGAGTCAGAGGTGCACAGTTGTTGTTAGAAATAATGGAGTCTCCTTTAGCTGAACCCGTTGAAATTAAGTTGCCCATAGAACTAGTTGTACGCAAAACAACCGCGATTCCACAAGTGGTATGAGTTTAGAAGATTATTATGTTTATTCATGTTTGTCATAATCTGTTTTTGGGTTGACGGCCGTTAACGAATTGTTTATACTCTTAGTAAGTTAAATGAACTTACTAAGTGGTTTGGAACCGATTTAGATATCTCTTGACTTTCATACCCGTGAAGACGGGTATCCAAGTGTGGATTCCTGCGTGAGCAGGAATAACCTAAATAGTACCCAATTTTTAATCAAGTTTTTCATACTGAGGAGGTGATTGCATAGAAAACAAAACAAAAAGACACTCAATTTTATGGTTACATTATTTACTGCGAAAAACAATCCTAGGAGGATAAGAACGCAATGAAACAAAAAAAATTGCTTACCTTTTTTAGTCTATTACTTGTACTAGCCTTCATCCTGGCTGCCTGTGGCGGCGGCGATGAAGCTGCAACCCCTGCGGAAGAAGCTGCTCCAACCGAAGAAGCTGCCCCCGCTGAAGAAGCTGCCCCCGCCGAAGAAACATCGTCAACCGATGAAGAACCCATGGAAGAAATGGCAGAATTGGATGTTGCTGTGATGCCTGGCGGATTCCTCGAACAAGCGCTCAATGGCGACTTTGCCGGCACTACAGTGACCTTTGATGGCCCCTTTGCCGACGTTGATGCTGTTTTATTCGAAGAATCAATAGCCCCATTTGAAGCGGCTACTGGTATTGACATCAACTACATCGGCGATAAAGAATTTGAAGGCCGTATCGGTATCGCCGTTGATGGTGGCAACCCCCCCGACATCGCCGACTTCCCGCAGCCTGGTTTGATGGCCAACTTCGCCCGCCAGGGACATATAGTTGATCCAACTACCTGGATGTCTGATGAATGGCTTCAACAGCAATACAACCAGAGCTGGCTTGATATGGCTATGGTAGAAGGCCCTGATGGCGAGCCAATGATGGGCGGTACCTGGTACCGTTTCAACGGTAAAAGCCTGGTTTGGTATCCGAAAGCACAGTTCGAAGCCGCCGGTTACGAAATTCCCGAAACCTGGGATGAACTTATGGCTTTGACCCAAACTATTGCTGATGATGGTGACACTGCCTGGTGTATCGGCATTGAGTCCGGCGCGGCGACTGGCTGGCCAGCCACTGACTGGACCGAAGAAATGATGTTACGCACCACCTCGCTTGAGAACTACGATGCCTGGGTCGAAGGCACACTGCCCTTCGATTCCCCCGAAGTCCGCACAGCAATTGAAGCTTGGAGCGAGATTTGGTTTAACGACGACTATGTCTTTGGCGGCACTGATGGCATTGTAACCACCAATTTCGGTGATTCCCCTTCCGGTATGTTTGAAGATCCGCCACGTTGTTGGCTGCACAAACAAGGTAACTTCATCACCGGTTTCTTCCCAGAAGGCACCGAAGGTGGTACCGATTGGGACTTCTTCTACCTACCTGGTAAAGATGAAGCCTATGGCAAACCATTCCTGGTCGCCGGCGACCTCAACGGTATGTTCAACGACCGTCCCGAAGTCCGTGCTGTCATGGAATATATGACCGTACCCGAATCCGCTTCAGGCTGGTTAGAAAATGGTGGGGCTTTGGCCGCACACCAAACGGCAACCCCTGACATGTACGGCAATGATATGGAACGTGGCATTGCCGAACTGGTAAGCCAAGCGACCAGTTTCCGTTTTGATGGCTCTGATCTTATGCCTGGTGAAGTAGGCGCAGGTTCATTCTGGACCGGTATGACCGACTACGTCAGTGGATCAGCTGATCTTGATACGGTATTGCCTGAAATTGATGCCTCCTGGCCCGCCGGTGTATCCGGACAAGTTCAGCAAGATGCTACAGATGAGGCTACAGATGAAGCCACAGATGAAGCAGCAGCCTCAGAGGAAGAAGGCGAACCCACATTCCTTGACCGTGCTATGGCCGGTGAATTTGCTGGCACCGAAGTGTCGGTAATGAGTGTGCTTGTCGATGCAGATGAGACCTTGTTCTTAGAATCGATGAAAGCCTTTGAAGAGGCGACTGGTATCGATATGGTGCATACCGGCACAAAAGAGTTTGAAACACAAATCGCTGTGCGTCTTGACGCTGGCGACGCCCCCGACATCGCTATGATTCCACAGCCCGGTTTGCTGGAGTCATTTGTTGCCGCTGGTGAAGTACCGTTAGATGTACGTGATTTTATCCCCGAAGCAGATTTGCAAGAGCGTTATGCCCAAGGTTGGTTAGACAGTGCCACATTTACCGGCCCCGATGGCGAACCACAAATGGCTGGCGTCTGGTGGAAAGCCGCCAATAAAGACCTGGTCTGGTATCCCAAAGCCCTCTTTGACGAAGCAGGCTATGAAGTACCGACTACCTGGGACGAACTTATCGCCTTGAACGAACTCATCGTTTCCGATGGTGATGCGCCTTGGTGTCTTGGTATTGAAAGTGGTAATGCCACAGGCTGGGTTGCCACAGATTGGATTGAAGCTTTGATGTTACGTACAGCTCCCCCCGAGGATTACGATGCCTGGGTTGCTGGCGAGCTACCCTTCAGTTCTGATCAAGTTAAAAATGCAGCCCAACTCATGTCTGACGTTTGGCTGACTGAAGGCAATGTTCTTGGTGGCAAAGACCAGATTGTGACTGAATTCATTGGTGATTCACCAACCCATATGTTCGAAGATCCGCCAACTTGCTGGATGCATAAACAAGCTTCCTGGATCCAAGGCTTCTTTGGTGAAGGCCTTGAGCCAGGCGTAGATTATGACTTCTTCTACCTCCCGCCCGTTGATCCTGCCTATGGCGAACCTGTCCTGATGGCTGGTGACGTTTACACGATGTTTAACGACAAGCCTGAGGCAAAAGCGTTGTTAGAGTACCTCTCCACCGGCGCTAGCACAGAAGTGATGGTAAGCAATGGTGGTGGTTTGTCACCGCATCAGGATTCGAACCTCGATTGGTACACAACTGATATCGATCGTCGTATTGCTGAAATTCTGCTCAATGCTGAGACAGTTCGTTTCGATGCATCTGACTTGATGCCCCCCGAAGTTGGGGCTGGAACTTTCTGGTCTGCGATGGTTGACTACGTCACTGGCGCAGTTGACCTGGATGGTGCTTTGCAGGAAATTGATGATTCCTGGCCACAACAATAATGGTTAATTAGTTAGTAAGACAGCCAGCCCGGCAACGGGCTGGCTGTCTTTTTTGAGGAGGTTAGCCAGGAGTCTTGCCAATTAAGGCGGCACCTGGAACAGGAGGTGGAATATGGCAAACTTTGACATGACCGAGAATGGCAGCGAAAGTGTGGGCACCAAAATTCTTGCATTAATTGGCCGCATTTTTCTCGCTGTCATCATTCCTTTGATTGCCTTTGCGGTGATTTATGCCGGTTTTATTTTTTTGCGCGATAGTGAGGCTCCCCGCTGGATAATTGCCTTGGTAGCTATTGTCTGGGGTGTGGGTGGTGTAGCCGTACTCTTTTGGGTATTCAACGGTCTTGTTGAAAAATTACCCGATGCCTGGGGGCGTCGACTTTTGCCCTATGTTTTTGTTGGTCCAGCAATTTTTATCCTTTTCGCTTACCTTGCTTTTCCGGCAATTTGGACATTTTGGTTGAGCTTGCTTGACAGGGATGGCGCTGCATTCGTTGGATTGGCAAATTATGTAGAAATTTTTAGCGGCCGTTTGTTACAAGAGGCGATTCGTAACAATCTTATGTGGCTCGTCTTTGGTAGTACATTTTCAGTATTGTTTGGTTTGCTCATTGCTGTGTTGGCTGATCGCAGTAATTTTGAGCGTACTGCTAAATCGTTTATCTTTTTGCCCATGGCCATCTCGTTTGTGGGTGCCAGTGTAATTTGGAACTTTATCTACGAGGTTCGTCCTGAGGAATTGCCGCAAATTGGCTTATTAAACGCCATTGTTGTGGGTCTGGGTGGTTCTCCTAAACCATGGTATGCCTGGGTCGATATCGCCCCTTGGAATAATCTGTTTCTAATTGTGATTGTCATCTGGTTGCAAAGTGGTTTTGCGATGGTGCTTTTTTCGGCAGCGTTGAAAGGTATCCCCGGCGATTTGCTTGAAGCGGGTCGCGTTGATGGTGCCAGTGAGGTACAAATCTTTTTCCGTATTATGATCCCCTATATTATGGGCACAATCATAACAGTCTGGACAACTGTGGTCATCTTTACGCTAAAAGTGTTTGATGTGGTCTGGGTGATGACTGGAGGGCAGTTTGGTACCCATGTGATTGCAACCCAATTTTATAGGCAGGCGTTTACGGCGCGAAACTCCGGCGTGGGTTCGGCTATTGCCATTGTTTTGCTTATAGCCGTGGTGCCCGTATTGATCTACAACTTGCGGCAGTTTGGCGAACAGGAGACGTTTTAAGATGAAAAATCGAAGATGGGTCGGTATTGTAGTAATAAATGGTGCTCTTTTGTTCCTGGTTCTCTTGTGGACTATTCCTACTTTGGGAATTTTTGTTTCATCTTTTCGTAACCGTTTTGATATCCAAACTTCCGGCTGGTGGACAGTTTTCCCCCATCGCGAGTGGGAAACAGTGGCTGTGTTTGATCCCGAGGAGTTGGGGCTGGATTCCCAAGGGATAATGGAGGTTGAAGGTGTATCGGCAACGTTTGAGGAATTACGCGAGGGTGTCGCTTCGCCAGATGGTGATACCCAAGTTACCTGGATAGGCAACCGTCGTTTGGGTCGCATCGAAGTGCAAAAACAAGTTTGGACGGTAAGTTGGGATTTTACACTGGAAAACTACCAGCAGGTTTTAGGCGGCAAGGAATTTGAGTTTACGAGGCCTGATGGTACGGTGGAGGTCGTGCCCGGTGATAATATGACGGGGGCCTTTTTGAACAGTCTGGCGGTAGCGATTCCCTCAACGGTAATTCCTATACTTATCGCTGCCTTTGCGGCTTATGCCTTTTCCTGGATGACTTTCTCCGGACGGCGTATCATGTTTATCCTCGTGGTTGGTTTGTTGGTGGTACCACTGCAAATTGCCTTGGTGCCTGTGTTGAAGATGTATGGACCAGATGGTTTGAATATCAATGGCACATTCCTGGCAATATGGTTGGCTCATACCGGTTTTGGTCTGGCTTTAGCTGTTTTCTTGTTATTCAACTACATCAGTACATTGCCACGAGAGATGTTGGAATCGGCGTTTATTGATGGCGCTTCACATTTCACTGTTTTTATGCGCCTCGTGATGCCGCTATCAGTGCCGGCATTGGCTTCATTTGCTATTTTTCAATTTCTTTGGGTCTGGAATGATTACCTGGTGGCGTTGGTCTTCTTGGGCAGTAATCCGGAATTTGAGGTTGTCACGCAACGTCTGGCCGACATCACTGGTTCACGCGGTAACGATTGGCATTTGTTAACGGCCGGTGCGTTTGTGTCGATGCTTTTACCATTGATTGTGTTCTTGGCGTTACAGCGCTTCTTTGTACGGGGCATGATGTCTGGGTCTGTTAAAGGGTAGTAGACGCCCTTTCAAGATACAGTTAATAAAATCCCTCAATGTTTGGCAACGGCCGTTTCTGCCAAACATTGAGGGTGTTCCAATTCCATTGTGTCATATTTATAGTTTGATAATTCGTGTTTGAGGTGAGAATAAAACAGGAGAAGGGAAATGAGCGATATTGGCATTGTTACGTTTGAAAAAGAAGAAACAGCAAAAGAAGTTCTAGACTCCTTGAAGAAGTTGGAAAAAGAAAAAATATTAACCCTGGAAGATGCGGCCGTTGTTGTAAAGCATGAGGATGGCAAAATAAAAGTTACCCAAACTTTGGAGGGGACTGCAACCAAAGGGGCTTTATCCGGTGGTGCGATTGGTGTTCTGATTGGTACGATGGTAGGTGGTCCGATTGGTGGCATGTTGTTAGGAGCCGCTGCTGGTGGCTTTGTTGGCAAAAAGATCGATTACGGTATTAGTAATGATAAGATTGAAGCGGTTGCTGAAGCGATGCACAATAGTAGTTCGGCTATTTTTTTGAAAACCGAGTTGACTGAGAGGAATCGGTCGATCATCCGTCGCTTGATGGTAGACGCAGATGGTACGTTATTTGAGCTAGAGATTTCGGATCAGGCAGAAGCTGATCTGAACAGCACATTGAATGAATTTACGGGGCGGCATTAGTAATTTTAATTGCCAAAGGAGACACCGTGCGCAGCGGTGCATCAGCAAATGAATGAAAATCGTAGGTCTAATTGCTGATCTGACCATCAGATTCACAATTTAATTTACACAGGACAAAAGGAGCAGCTACCTTAAAAATGAGTGCTAACTGGTATGAAGAAGCTGTATTCTATGAATTAAATATTCGTGCCTATTCGGATAGTACGGGGGATGGCAATGGCGATTTTCGTGGGGCAATTACACGATTAGATCACATTTGCTCATTAGGAGTGGATTGTGTTTGGATTTTGCCCCATTATGTCTCGCCCTTACGAGATGATGGTTACGATATTGCTGATTATACGGCCGTTCATCCCGACTTTGGCACGTTAGACGATTTCAAAGCGTTTATTGATGCAGCCCATGCACGTGGTTTAAAAGTTGTCACCGACTTGGTAATGAACCACACTTCAGACCAGCATCCCTGGTTCCAGGCTGCGCGTCAAGATAAAAATTCACCCTATCGCGATTATTATGTTTGGAGCGATACCGGCACAGAATATCCCTTAACGCGCATCATTTTTTTGGATGATGAAACCTCGAATTGGACGTTTGATGACGTGGCCGGACAATATTTCTGGCACCGTTTCTACAGTCACCAGCCCGACCTCAATTATGATAATCCCGCAGTCGTCGCCGAAATCTATGACATCATTCGCTTTTGGATGGATTTGGGTATCGATGGTTTCCGTGCCGATGCGGTGCCTTATTTGATTGAACGCGAGGGCACCAACTGCGAAAACCTGCCCGAAACACACGAAATCCTTAAAAAAGTACGTGCCTTCATGGATGAAAACTACCCGGATGCGGTATTAATAGCTGAAGCCAATCAATGGCCGCACGATGTGATGCCTTATTTTGGTGATGGTGATGAATTCCACATGTGTTTCCATTTTCCGATTATGCCGCGTCTGTACCAATCTTTGAAGTCGGGAGATAAAACGCCCATCGTCGATATCCTCAACGACACCCCCCCGATTCCAGCGGGAACACAATGGATGACTTTTTTGCGCAACCATGACGAGTTGACATTGGAAATGGTGACAGAAGAAGTGCGTCAGTGGATGTGGCAGCAGTACGCGCCTGAGCCACGTATGCGTCAGAATTTAGGTATTCGACGACGGTTAGCACCCTTGTTAGATAATGACAAGCGTAAATGGTTTTGTTTGAATGCGATGTTTCTTTCGCTGCCCGGCGCACCTATCGTGTATTATGGGGATGAAATTGGCATGGGCGATAATATTTGGTTGCCAGACCGGCATGGCTGCCGCACACCTATGCAGTGGGACGATTCGCAAAACGCTGGTTTTTCAACGGCCGTTACGACTTATAATCCGGTGATCGACGATGAACTTTATGGTTACCAACATGTCAATGTGGCCGCACAAGAAAATGATCCCGATTCATATCTCAATCTCGCCCGCTTTTTGTTGAAGACACGCCAGGGTCAGGCGGCTTTACGACGGGGTAAATTTGCGTTTGTGGAAAGTGGATTGGATGACGGCGTGGAAACGGCCGTGCTTGCCTTTACACGCCAAACAACAGAACAAACCATTTTATGCCTTTTCAACTTAACCGATCAGCCACAATCCTTTACCCTGCAACATAAAACGCAAGATATTTTGTCACGCGATGGTCAAATATTAAGTGGCACCATGACATTAGCGCCATACGCAGCCCATTGGCTGAGAGATGTGGGATGAGTATGACATCGACGAACTGCCAATGACAAATAAAACAGTCACATTCGATGATATCTTGCATGACCAATTGCAAGATATGGAATCATTAGAACAAGAAATTTTCCGTTTGCGCTTTGAGCAGCATTTGCCGGATGTGTTACGGCCGTTGCGTCAACTCTACGGCCAAAGAGAAGATTTCGATACCTGGCTGACCCATTTCCTGACAATCGTTGCTGATGCATATGTCGCCCGTCCACCCGAACTGCGCCTGCGTGACTTGCAGCGTGTCACAGAACCGGATTGGTTTCAGCAGTCCACAATGATGGGTTACGTCTGTTACCCCGACCGTTTTGCTGGTGACCTCAAGGGGGTCGCTGCCCAAATCGATTATCTAAAAGAATTGGGCATCACTTATCTGCACCTCATGCCTTTGCTCAAACCACGTCCGGGTGCAAATGATGGTGGTTATGCTGTTATGGATTATCGTGCTGTGCGCGATGATTTGGGCACAATGGCGGATTTGTCTGAGCTGGCGGCTCAACTGCGTGCTGAAGAGATCAGCTTATGCATTGACCTTGTCTGTAACCATACTGCCAAAGAACATGCCTGGGCGCAAAAAGCAATGGCTGGCGAAAAATCATACCAGGATTATTATTTGATGTTCCCCGATCGCACACTGCCTGACCAATATGAGCATACTGTGCGTGAAATCTTCCCTGAGTTTAAATCCGGCAGTTTTACCTATTACGAACAAATTGATAAATGGGTTTGGACAACCTTCAACGAGTTTCAATGGGATCTCAACTATGCCAATCCGGCTGTTTTTGGTGAAATGCTGGCTACGATGCTGTTCCTGGCCAACCAGGGTGTAGAAGTTTTACGGTTGGATGCTGTGGCTTTTATGTGGAAGCGTTTGGGGACAGATTGCGAAAACCAACCAGAAGCCCATGCTATTTTGCAAGCGTTCCGTGCCCTTAGCCGCATTGCCGCACCTGCTTTGCTGCTCAAGGCTGAAGCGATCGTGCCACCCCCTCAGCTTGTGC
>CAYGMR010000078.1:13989-15323 GCA_964350725.1 uncultured Ardenticatenaceae bacterium
GCAGTTTGGCAGAGCGCAAAGTGGCTTTGATGACTCACGCGCTGCAACAAATGCCGTCGATTCCATCGCGCACTTCCTGGTTAACGTATGTGCGCTGTCATGATGACATTGGTTGGGCGGTAACAGAAGAAGATGCTGCTGCTGTGGGTTTGAATGGCTATTTGCACCGTTCCTTTTTGAGCGATTTCTATAACGGCCGTTTCCCCAATAGTTTCGCACGCGGAGCCACATTTCAATTTAATCCCAAAACCAATGACCGCCGCATCAGCGGTTCTTGTGCCTCATTGGCAGGCCTTGAAGCCGCGCTGGAGGCGGACGATCATGCGGCATTAGATTTAGCCATACGGCGTATCTTGTTGATCCACAGCATGATTCTTGCCTTTGGCGGCATTCCCTTGCTTTATATGGGAGACGAAATTGGTTTGCTGAATGATGCAAGTTATCTGGATGATCCAGACTTAGCCCAGGACAGCCGCTGGCTGCATCGGCCGTGGATGGATTGGGAGTTGGTGGAGAAAAGGCATGATTGGTTGGGGGTCAACGGCCGTATCTTCCAAAACCTCAAACATCTCATCAAAGTACGCAAAAAGCTCCCCGCCTTGCACGCCGAAGCCGCTGCCCATGCCGTTTGGACCCACAACGAAGCCGTCTTTGGCTTGCTGCGTGAAAGTCCACGCGGTCGTCTGCTGATTTTGGGCAACTTCAGCGAGCAAGCACAAACGATCCCAGCGCATCGTTTGCAAGAACTTGGCTTTATAGGGTCACTGCGCGACCACATTACAGGCAGGTCTATTGATGGCTGGCATGATCTGCAATTAAAGCCATACGATGCGTATTGGGTTGCAGATGGTTTAATAATAAATGGCAGTGGAATGGAGGCTTAGCTTATCGAAGCCAGGTTACGATAAGCTCAACCCTCGTTGGTAAAAACAAACATATTTGTTTAAGAGGTTTGTAGTAACCGCTTCAGCGGTGAAGCGGCTAAAGCCGTTACTACTGTGTTGCGTCCGCCAACCAAATCGTAATTGCCATCTGTTCTGAAGTGCCAAAGAAAGGCATTTGGGTTGATGTTGTCAAAATTGCCAGGTGAAATATTTATCTGAAAATCGTCAGCATTGACATTTGTGCCGTAATCACCGCACAATACCCGCACTGTGGGTGACTTGTAAGGCACGTGCCATATCATAGACGAGCGTAAGCGCCGTATTGAACGACATCTGCTGCCCCTTGGCGTACCAATGCCACCAACTTGTCTTGCAGGGATCCTCCCTCAACATATTACATGGCCAATGCTGAAAACTTGCACGATATGAGGATGTTGCAGGCGGGCTGTT
>CAYGMR010000079.1:0-4594 GCA_964350725.1 uncultured Ardenticatenaceae bacterium
GGGGCTTGTGTGTTCAGCTTCAGAAGATTCTTGGCGTATGAACCCAACCCCAACGGTTGTCGCTGCCACGCCAATCATGCTCAGTTTGATAAAATCGCGTCGATTAATCGCTTTTTCGCTCATGGTTAGTTCCTGTTTTCCTCACGCGATACACGCACGCGCCGGTATTGGCGCTCTAATATGGGTGAAACCATCACACCAAGCAGCAAACCCAATGCTGTCGGAATCAAGTACATCAGGGGTGCTGGCGTTGTTGGTGGCACGGCCGTTTCCACAGAAGCTGCCGGTAAACCTTCAGCCGCATAAACGATATGATTACGCGCTTGTTGCAAGGCTTCAAGATCGCCACAGGGAGTTACGGCCGTTTCCGCACTCGCTACGATTTCACCAGTGCCCACCATACCCGCCATCAAACCCATTTGCTCAGCACCCGAACCCGTTTGTTGCAGTGTCAACGGCATCGTTGGCTGCATTGGCGAATGCATCTCATGCTCATGGCAATCATTACACGTGTTCAAATCAACAGCAAAGGTATGATCCCGTTTGCCGTGTCCGCCTTGCGGATCAGATTCAGTAACCCGTAAATGGCAATCGGTACACAGCAATCCTTCTTCGGCATGGCCCGTGTATGCATAGAAATACGCCTCTTCGTTATGACAGGCGATACAAACACTTTGCACACTTTCTTCTTTTAGAGTCGCCGTGTGTGGATTATGGCAGCGCACACAGCTCAAATCTTCTTCGCCATGTTTACTCAACTGCCAATCATCGTGTGTGCCAGTATGGCAATCGCCACAGGCTTCAGAAGAGCGGTCTGTTGGCATGACTTGTTCGGGATGATGGGTGCTGCCCTCTGGCTGCACGTGACAAGCGTCACAGGTGACCCCTTCTGCCTGATACATACCTGTTTCAGCATCAAAGCCTGTCGTGTGACAGGCTAAACATTCGTCTGGGCTATCTTGCTCATGCCATGCAGCCTGAAAGGCCGGATCAACTAACGCCTGGCCATGGGCGCTGTCTTCCCAATTGATGACAACACTATCATGGCATTCGTTACAATCATCCGGCAATGGGGTTTGGGCAACGGCCGTTGGTGTCACGGCATGAATCATCACAGCAATCAGTGCAAAGAAAAGCGCAAACCCAATGCCAATTAAAATTCTTGTGGCCCAGCGTTTTAACATGGGCATCTCCTTTGCTTTCATCTCACGAGACCATTCCATGCCGACGTTCTTGCAACGCGCCCAAAGCCATGACGATAAAAATCGGTAAGCCAAACCGTAGTAAAAACAAACCTAAAATAATGAGTATCGCTGTACCAATGTGCATTTTGCACCTCCAAAAAAGATCAATAAAGTTCCTCTTTTAATAGAAGTGTAACCCTTATGGAGTTGCTGCGAAATCGGGTATTAGACTGATTTTTGATATGGGGGATTCAAGCACGAGCTATGGGGTAACTTATTTTTACACCTAAATGACAACAACAAATTGGGGAAAGAACGAGTTTTTTGCTAAATTAAATTCGTTTCTTCCTAAATTCGTTGTAGCCATGGGTATTTCCCCCCATCAAAAAAGGCCAGATACCCAACGGTACCTGACCTTTTTATAACGGCTTAGTTTTGCTTAGCCCAAGAGGGTGGAGACTCTATGGGGTCTTCTTAGGGGGTTACGGCCGTGTCATACTTGCCGTATCACCACCAACTGCGTTTATCGAATCATACAAAATTTGCATGACATACGGGCTGTTGTGCGCAAATGCACCAGGATCTTTCTGAGAATACTGATAATTGAAAGCGGTACGCAGCAAAGCAGGTGTCCAGGTAGAATATCCATCGTTCGCTTCGCCATCACCATCCGTATCATTAAAGAAATAAGGATAGGCATGCGAGTCATAAACAATTGGATCGACGCCATCAGTATTTTCCGCATAAGCTTGCATAGCAGCATACAACGTTTCAGACATCGTTTCGATCTCGCCTGCGACACCTTCAGTGACATCACCATCACCATCATAGTCCACTTCAGAAACCCGAATTGCTCGCAGGTCTTCTTTACTTTCTACGTTTTCATGACAAACGGAACAATCCTCAACGACCACTTCCAAAGCATGGGTATCATGACATTCTACGCAGGTGTCGAAATTGCCTACATGCTCGTTCCGACCTGCGTATTCCTGGCCAGCGAACTGGTAAGCGCCCTGTACTTCATTGCCAAACAAAGTGGCTCCGGCGGCAAAGTAATGGATGTTTTGGAATCGGAATCCTTCACCGAGTTCATTATCACCTGTCTCGCCAACTACCTGGTCGACACTCACAGTGGATGACCGACCTTGATGACAATTGATACATGTGTTGCTTTGCAAACCATGCCTATCTGTTTCATCGGCGGCCATGGTTACGGTGGCTCCACTGGGGAAGGTCACATTCTCAAATGTGTACAATTCATTCGTGGTTAGATCGCTATGGCAAGTCGCACAGTTCAAACCGTTAGAGGCATGTTGCGAAGTTGAAACACCTTCTGTCGCCAAAAGCGGCAAGCCCGCGGCTGAATGACATTTTGAACAAGTGGCGGGCACAATGCCGCCATCTTCTTCACCGTCCCAATGACGGAATGCTTCTTCAGAACCAGCAAAGTGACCGTGGTCAATGCGGCTCATCGCGCTTGTGTCGATGGGCGTGGCAAGCGCCGTGTTGAGGTCTTCCAACGAATCATACAACAACTGGATCGCATATTTGCCACCATGCGCAAAGTTACCTGGGTCTTTCAAGGATACTTGATAGTTGTAGGCAGCTTTTGCTAAACGCGGTGTCCACGCATTGAATGCATTGGGGAAGACAGCTTCTTCTTCGGAAGTTAGCCCATCGCCATCCCCATCAATAAAGAAGTAAGGATAGGCATGGGAATCGTAAGCGATGGGGGTACCAGCGACTTCAGTCGCGTATGCTTGCATACCCATTAACAACGAATCACGCAGCCCTTCGATTTCAGCAGCTATGCCTTCTTCCATGTCGCCGTTGCCATTGTAATCAACCAAGGAACCGGGCATACGAATATTGACGAGGTCTTCGGAGCTGGTTACACCTTCATGACAAGCGGAACATTCTTCAACTTTAACAGCAAGGGTATGCGAATCATGACAACTAACACAGGAGTCATATCCTGCGACGTGATCAAATTTTGCATCGTAAGCTTTGCCATCATATTCATACCCACCCATGGCTTCGTGCCCATATTGGGTTGCGGCGGCAGCATAGTAGTGAATATTGGAGAAACCAACGTCTTCACTAACTTTGTCGGCATCTGCCACTGGATCAAGACCCGCTTCTTCAATGCCCGCGTTTACGCTGACTGTGGATGCGCGGCCTTGGTGACATTCCATACAACGCGCTGATGCATCTAAATGACTGATTTCTGCCCCAGAGGGGAAGACAACTGTGTCTTTGTCGATGACGATGTCGTTGTGGCATGCCTGACACTCAACAACGGTGCCAATGGGTGCTGGTGCTTCGATCACACCGGGCTCAGAACCATCTCCACCGGTGAATGCCATGTAACCAGGCGTACTATGACACTTGGCACAACTCTCTGGCACTTCGGCGGGGTCTTCTTCATTCCAATGCACAAAAGCTTCGGCCTCTGCGTCAGCATGTGCGGAAGAGGCCCAGGCTTCTTCAAAGGGGATAACTGACACGGCCGTTTCCGGCTCCATCATCACCTCGACAACCCGTGTCACTTCCACTGGGACTTCACGAGTGACCTCAACATCATCACCAGGCACTTCCACCACCCGGGTTACTTCAACCGGTTCCTGGCTGCAAGCGGCCAACGCTGCTACAAAAACGAATAACAGCAAGCCAGTTAATAAAATAAAACGTTTATTAGGGTAAAACATAGAAAAATCCTCCTTTTCCATGATTTATTGTAGTCTCATTGCATGAGACTGATCTCCTTCAAAGAGATCGTCAATATTTTCAATTCAGGCAGCAGCTACTAAGCCGTCAAATAGTGCCATCCTAAAATTGGCAATAGAAACGTAGCGCGTTGTGTGTACCACAACAGCTACGCAGTAAAACCTACTTTTAAGGCAATCCAGAAAATCCCATTCTTTCTGGATCATTATTTTTCTAGATTGGCCTAAGGCGTGGGGGTGACCAAAGGCACAAACACCTCACGCGTTACGGCCGGTAACGTTGTGATGGCAGTTTCTTCAAAAGTAAAGAGCCAATACATACCAATAAGAACAACGATTGCAGCACCAATGGCCACAATGAAATAAACACGCTTGCGCAATCCTTGTGCAGGCAAATTCAAGCCGGGGTAGGGATCGCCGCCGGCTTCAAGGCGTTCCAGTTCAAGCGCATGTTCTTCTTCCATCTGGTCGTGCGGCAGGTTGCCTGTGAAAATACTCCAGTTGCGGTATTTGATCAGTACGTTGTACAAATGCCAGACCAGAATCGAGGCCACAGCTAAAAAAGCTTCGGCGCTGTGGGCTGTTTTGGCGGCCGGGATGAATTGGCCGGGGAAGATGGTGGTTATGGCAATCGGGTTCCATAACATAAAGCCTGTGATAATCATAACGGCCGTTCCCCATATC
>CAYGMR010000079.1:4604-6318 GCA_964350725.1 uncultured Ardenticatenaceae bacterium
AGCCCAATATTCCACCTTTTCACCAAAGTTAAACTTCGCCATCTTCGGCGGTTCTTTCTGAAAACCTAGATTGTGTTTAACCGTTTCATAAACATCCACAGCGTCCTTGGGCCGTAACATAATACGAATGCGTTCACCCTTCACAAACCAGCGGTATGCGCCCAGGAACACATGATAAAAAGAACCGAGAATCAAAATGACGGCGGCGTAGCGATGCCAAAGGCGTACAGTTGTGATGCCACCCATCGCCTCGATCATGTTCACAGCAAAGGGAAGCTCAAAATAGCGCTGCGGCAATCCGGTGATTGCAAGAGCCGTGAAGCTGGTCAGCAAAACGATATGCTCAATACGTGCCCACAAGCGAAAGCGCGGGTACATTTTTTGTTTGTCTTGACTCATATTAAGCCTCGTTCTTCCTTACCCGTTCGCGAATGCGGCGGTAAATATCGGTCGCTATCATGAAAAAGAAGAAGCCCAGTGTGACCGGAATCACAATGGCATAGAACAGATCAACCAGGAAGATAATCGGGAATTTATCAAGCGACGGCCGATAATGACCCAACCAGGAATCAGCAAAGTTAGTTGTCGCATCAGGATGACATTGGCGGCAGGTTTCCACCAGGTTCATATTGATGCCTGCATGGGGGTCACTCGGCGATTTGATGTTGTGCACGCCGTGGCAGTCATAACAAACGGCCGTATTCGGTGGCACATCCTCATGCTCATAATCAAACAACATCACCGTCGTACCATGGAAATCAGACACATATGTATCAAACACGTCCGTAGAGATGTCATATTTTTCCATGAGTTCCACATCGGCGTGGCAGTCGGCACACAGTTCTGGTGAACGCGCCCGTGCCAATGCGGTTGTGGGGGAATGAATATCATGGACGCCGTGGCACTCGATACAAGTCGGCACATCTGGATTATCATCTGCAATTAAAGCCGCGCCATGTACACTTTCAGAATATTCCTCAAAGATCGTGCTGTGGCATTGGGCACACGTTGCCGAGATGGCCGCACGTGGTTCATTGGGTATTGATGTATCATGCGCACCGTGACAATCCGTACAAACGGCCGCATCTAAATTACCGTCTTGCAAAGCAGCGCCATGCACACTATCTAGTGCCTTTTCAGAAAAGGGTTCGTGACAATCTTCACACACCTGATTTTGAATGATGGTGAATTCACGGGCAGTTTCAATTGTTTGTTCTTCGTGAGGGAAAATATAATTTTTGTGGCAGTCGTTACATACGAGGGCGTCCCAAGAGTTGGATTCTCCATGGACAGATGCGTGAAAAGCATCTTCGTCAACCGTTAAGGATATTTCATCGCCGTTGGGGAAAGTCATGGCAATGTCCGGTTGACTGTGACAAGCTAAACAGTAGGCGCTGTCGGCCTCCTCGGCAAATAATCCACTGCGTATTAAAGGTATTAACTGTTCCGCATCCGCAGAAGCGACCTCCGCCTGTTTATGACAGTTGACACAAGCAGCAACCGCGTCCTCTGTATCCCATGCCTCAACCGTATGCACATCATGCGAACCATGACAATCGGTGCAAGTCACAGGCAAAGCGGCATCCTGACCAGGATGGCTGGTGATATGTGGCTGTGCGTGGCATCTTTCACAAAGCTGACCGCGTTCGACTTCATAATCGCGCAAATCCTCGTTTTCGACCGGCGCATGAGGGAATTGATAGTCATTCATCGT
>CAYGMR010000079.1:6328-15190 GCA_964350725.1 uncultured Ardenticatenaceae bacterium
TGACAATCTGTACAAGCTAACGGATCTTCCGCTTGCAAACCATGTGCCGATTGCGCCAACAATTGCAAATCCACTTGCACTGACAAAGTCTCGCCAGACGGAAATTCGATTTCGGCTGTCGTATCACTATGGCAAGCTATACAAGCGAAATCCGTTGCGGGATGCTCAGGGACATCTGGCTCCTGAAAAGCTAGCGGTAACAGGTCGTTGTCAGGGAGAGTGACGGTGTCCGGCAGGGTTAACGCTGCCATTTCTGGTGGCAAGACTGCCTCAGGTGGCGCGTCAACAGATGCGCTATCTGCATATGCTACAGCCGGTGACCAACCAAACAACCCTAACAGTAACACTGCTAGAATCAAGGCAGCGAGCGTCCAGTAACTAAACGATCGTGCCCATTTTTCTCTTTTCAAGTAGGCCTCCTTCATTCTCGTTTTTGCTTGCGGGCGCGGTCATGAGACCGGCCCAGAGCCTTTGATTTCTAATTTGCGGCCTCATCAACGGCCGTTTCTTCTTCTACCAGGTCAAGTTGCGGCGTATGATACCCTTTGGCAGCCAAGATCAACTCTTCATCCGTCTTAACCGAAGCATCACCATCCTCAGAATGGCAGCTGCGGCAGGCAAAATCAAGTGATATCTGCGGCAATACTTCTGAGCCATCTTCGCTAAATTGACCAATTTGTTCCGGATCAATTACCACCATATGGGTGCGCAAATCGCCTGCAAAGCGCTCTACATCACTCAAAGCATTTTGGGTTAAGCGCGGCATGTGGCAGTCCATACATTTGACATTGATTCTTTCGTGGATACTGTTGTTCTGGACTTGCTCTTCTTTAATGTGGCAATCTTCGCAATTTGTACGTGTGGTTGGCAGATTTGCTTGGCGTAATTGCACAACGCCTGCATGGGGGTCGTGACACATCACACAATCGATAACAGCATGTTTGCCTAGGAACATTTCATCATATTGGTCATGGTGCTGGACAAAGCCATCGCTTGCTTCGACAGTTTCAACTTCACCGAGTGAATGACATTCACCACAGGCAGCTGGGTGGCGATCAATATCCATGCCAAATGACATGGGATGGTTCACGTGCGAACTGCCTGGCCCATGACATTCTTCACATTGAATATTGCCTTCAGACCACGTGCCAATCATGCCTGGCAAATCATTCTGGTTGCCGCTGGGTGTGTAGCCAGTGGTATGGCAACTACCACAATCGTATGGTTTTTCTTCACCCGCATGATAAGCAACCCATTCATCGCCCATTTCTAACCTATCATTCCAGAGGTTATATTGAGTAGTCGCGTCTGCATCCCCAGTGATGATAAAGCCATCCTGATCGATAAAGCGTGCTTTCCAGTTATAACCACCGATGACATAGCTGATATCGTCCCAAGTAAATCCTTCTGGTGGATCCGTTATTTCTGTAAAGGGATATTCAGGTGGTTGGCCATCGACAACTTTGTTCAATATATAGGGATGCCCACTCTGCACAAAAACGTCATAAAGCTCTTGGTGACATTCAGCACAAGCTGTACTGCCCACATAAACAGGGGGTTCAAAACTTAGACCATCGGCTCCGGCGGGACCCGGCGCACCAGCGACACCATCACGTCCAGTAGGGCCAGGAGGACCTTGTGCACCGTCTGCACCTGGTTCACCTTGGGGGCCAACCGGGCCGGCGCAGCCGACGATGACTAAACTGATTATGACCAATATAAAAAGGGATAATAGACTATTTTTCCTCTTCACAATAAACCTCCGGACTCATTAAACTCGAATTTTTTCCAGAACTCCGACTTTAATGACGGATTAGGGCATGACATTTTTATACAGTAACACAGTATTTGAGGATTATACGGAGAATATTGCTCACTAAACAGTGACAAAGATCATGTAAAGTGGGTAATATACCCCACTAATATGGGTTAAATCACCCATAAAAGATGAGCGAGTTTAACTTATTTGCTTTTCTCTGACAAAAATCTGCGAAGGAAGGCCAATCATCGGCGGTTTTCATGTTGTTCAAAATGCCGCCTGTACATTGGGGTATTGACGCATGCAGCGCTTCCGTTTTATTTTATGAAGGTTCATCAGTTGCCAACTTCAGACGAAAGATTACTGCGTACGGATTACTACCAGTTGGTCCACGCCCGATTCTGCACCCCACACTTCCCCTGGGCGGCCGAGAATCTGGCGCACACTTGCCGGGGAGCTGGGCAAGGCAAATTCTGTAAATATTTCCTGCACCGGATCGAAGCGCACAATTGCGTTGGCGCCAAAGTCACTCAACCACACCTGATCCTGATCATCCACATAGATGGCATAGGGCTGTGGATTAGCGCCGGGCAGCGGCCATTCGCGCCATTCGCCAGTTGCTGGATCATATCTGGCGACCTGGCCAGCGTTCCATTCACTCACCCACAGACGACCTTGTGAGTCCGACCAAACTCGTCGCGCTCCCTGGCCGGCCGTAGGCGGTTCCAAAACGGTGGCCAACCCATTCTCTAATTCAACGTGGGCGATGTGGCTGCCGGCCAGCGAGGCGTAATACACTTCTCCTGCCGGTGTTATGGCAATTCCGTAAGGGCCACGCCCACGCGGTGCACTGAACACCTCTACCTGCCCGTCAGCCGGGTCAAGTCGGCCGTAAAACCCACTCTGGCCAGTGAACCAGAGCACGCCCTGGTTGTCAAATACGGCCGTATTAAGATTAGCGTAGCTGCTCCCTGGCAGTGGAAATACGGTTACTTCTTCAGTCACCGGGTCCACCCGCACAATCGCGTTTAAGCCGCCATCAGTGACCCAGGGTGCGCCGTCGGGTCCCACAATGACCCCGTGTGGCGCTGAGCCTGCGCCCAAGGAGATGTGCTGCGTTGCGCCGGTAGCGGGATCTAGCCGACCCAACTCGCCTAAACGTTGGGCTGTGTACCAGACCGAGCCATCGGGTGCAGGGGCCACATCATGTGGGCGAGAGCCAGGTGGAACGGGGTACTCTTGTATCGTGGGGGCAGCCAAAAGTTCCGGCGCGCTGGTTGCGGTGGCCGAGGTGCGCGGGGGTGTAACGGCCGTTTCAGAGGCAGCAACAACGGTCGGTGCAGTTACAGTTGAAGGTGCAGAGGTGGGTAAAAGTGTTACTGATTCGCTGGTTGCGGTTGCAGTTGCGGTAGAAACGGCCGTTTCGGTCGTTGCCGGGATATCCGACTTACAAGCCACGAGCAGACCAACTACCAGAAAGATGATAAGCGACAACTTGATAACATAGGGATTGCCTATACGTGCGTAGATTGAGCGGGCAACCAAGCGTCTAATCGAGCGAGCGACTAACCTGTACTTCACAGCCATATTAACCTCCGGTTCAAGAAATGCTGCTGACATTAATATCAGCTCCGACTGGATTTGGCAAGACCACGCTCATAAGTGCGTGGCTGTGCCAGGAGAAGGTTACGGCCGTATTACCCCACAAACCGGTGCATCCCAACCCAGTCGATTCTCTGCAGCGATAAATACATCGATTTGGTCTGCAATCGAAGCGGGAAAAGCAGAGGTGCGCCGCACCTGTAAATCGGCATGTGACCCTAATCCTTCCAAGGTTGCGGCCAGCTTGCCAGTAGATTCGTTAATCATGAAGTGCATAAAATGGATGCGTTTGGCCGAACGTCCCAAGGTTCGTGTACGAATGGCTATCGTTTCACCTAAATGCACTTCCGCCAAATAAGAAATAAAATGTTGCAGCGCAAAACCACCCGAATGTGTCTGTGCATAATAAGCTGAATCCATTCCAAAAGCGGCAAAATACACCCAGGCGGCAGCATCGAACATAGCCATATACCAACGCACATTGACATGCCCCATCACATCTAAATAGGTGCTGGGAATCGTCTCACGATGATAAAGCGGTAAGTCTGCAAGCTGCTCAATTGAAATCATAACAGGAATTTTATTTATACGGCCGTATAATGCCAAACACCCTCAATTTTATGCCGCGCAATCATGCCATCAGCCAACAACAAATCGAGGTAACCGATGAGCATCCATAAGCCAGCCAGGCGGAACTGGATCGGGCGATGGGCATACATTTTGTCTAATAGATCAACCCCTGTGGATGCACCAGACTTGATAAAATCAAGGCATTCTGCTTTGCGACTGGCGATACGGTCGCGCTGGCGTTCGATCACACGGCGATGGTTGGGAAACGGCCGTCCGTGTCCCGGATAAACCATCTCAACATCAAGGCCTTCAATCAAATCCAGTGAATTCATGAATTGTGGCAGCGCAGGAATACGTTTATCTTGGCCTTCAGGCGGCGCTTCGACGATCGGTGTCGGTGTAATTGCCAGCAGCATATCAGCCGAAAGCAGCTGCTGTGTTTCAGGTTGGTAAAAACAAGTTTGCATACTGGCATGGCCAGGCGTATGCAGCACCTGCCAAGGCATGCCCCCCATTTGCAATGTCCCATTGGGGCTAAATGTATGGACCCGCCCAACAGGGATCGGATCACTTTGTGCACCAATCGCACGAAAACTGTCAGCAACCGCTGCGATCATTTGTGGTGACAATCCTACCGACGGTAAAAAATCATCCTCATAATAGCGCAGTCGTCTGGCCCACATCGCATCCGTGATGAACAGCCAGGGGGCACCCAAATCAGAAATCCAAATGTCGGCATCGCTGTTAGCTGCAATAGTACCAGCCTGCCCATAATGATCGACATGTGCATGGGTGATGACAACACGCGAAATATCGAGTACGGTCAAGCCATGCTCGGCCAGCGCTAACTGTAACGATTCCCAACTCTCATCCGAGCGAATGCCGGCATCCACCAAGAGCGGCTCTGGTTCTTTAAACAGGTAAACATTGACAGTGCCCACTGACAAACCAGTAGGCAGTTCAAGGCGGATTGGCTGCATGATTGTTTACCACAAACTCGTACTGACCCGAGTCGAAGTAGACCACAGGGTGCACAGAGATTTTTGAGTAGAAGAGAACATGTGTGATCGGTCGATGTTAGAGCAAGCATAAGGCTGCTCGACACCTTTTATTTGCCTCTGTGTCCTCCGTGCCCTCTGTGGTTCGCTTTTTTACTCGAAATTTGACCAGTGCATGCGCACGATATAGCCCACAATCGCGAAAGGAATAATGGCTGAGAATATAAACAACATCGACCCAGTGATGAGCAGACCTGCAATTATTTCGCCAAGCGTGGCTATAAGATATAAGGTTAAACCAAGTTGTTTCCAACGCCAGAGCATGATACCAGCAACAACACCGACAATGCCCGCAGCAATAGTCGATCCAATAATAAGTATATGCTCTGATGAATTAGGCAATCCTTCTTCAGCAATAACAACGCCCAATAAGACGAGGCTATGCAAGATGACATAGATAATCGCCAGCGTCAATACCCAACCACGCTCTTTCGGTTTGGTGCTTTGGTGTTTCGCTTGCGTGCTTTGATTTTTCGCTTGCGTGCTCTGATTTTTCGCTTGGGTCGGATGATTCTGATGTTTCGGGTGGGTCTGACGTTTTTTTCTTTGTGACTTACTCATATAAATCTCTTAATCCTCCAAATTTTAATAAATGTATGCCAGATGGCATTTTAGCCACCCAGCGCACAAAAGTTTACACGCGATTACCGATTTTACACAGTATTTGGGTTTGCACGATCAGCGAATCCTCTCCAAAATAAGCCTTAGGTGAGTTTTAAATATCTAGGAGCTTGTCGGAAAAGTTGTTCATAGGACATGGTTTTTCACAAATTGAGCGGATTTTCGCGGATTAAGCCAATAAATCTGCGTTCTATTTCCTGCTTTTCAACAATCTCCTTGTCAGGGAAAATATTAATGAGCTTCACAAAATCGCCCGAACTTGAAATGATGTTGCGCACACTGCGCGAATTTGTATTGAAAGAAGTTGTACCTTTAGAACGGCCGTTTCTCAACCACGACTACGACACCCTCATGCCGCTCATCGCTGAAAAACGCCAAAAAGCCAAAGATTTAGGTCTCTGGTTGCCCCAGATTCCAGCCGAAGAAGGCGGCATGGGCCTGTCGCTGGTCGAACATGGGCATGTCAGCGAACTATTAGGACAAACATTGCTAGGGCATATCATTTTCAACTGTCAGGCTCCCGACGCTGGCAATATGGAAATTCTGATCGAATATGGCACAGCCGCCCAAAAAGAACGTTTCCTCAAACCGCTGCTGGCGGGCGCAACACGCAGCTGCTTCTCGATGACCGAACCGGAAAATCCTGGCTCTAACCCCACTTGGATGTCTACAACGGCCGTTCTCGATGGCGACGACTATGTGATCAACGGCCACAAATGGTTTACCTCCGCCGCCGATGGTGCTGATTTCGCGATCGTCATGGCGGTTACTGCTCCAGATGCCTCCAAACATCAACAAGCCAGCATGATCATCGTGCCGACCGCCACACCCGGCTTCCACATCGTTGAAAAAACATCTGTGATGGGTGAACGCGGCCATGGCTGGGCCAGCCATTGTGAAATCCGTTACGACAATTGTCGTGTGCCGCGCCAGAACTTGCTCGGTGAAGCGCGTATGGGCTTTGTGATCGCCCAACAGCGCCTGGGCCCCGGCCGCATCCATCACTGCATGCGCTGGATTGGCATTTGTGAACGCGCCTTTGACTTGATGTGTCGCTATGCGATGCTGCGTGAGGTGGCTCCGGGACGGCTATTAGGCAGCCAACAAACCATCCAGAACTGGATCGTTGAAAGCCGCGCCGAGATCAACAGCGCCCGCCTGCTGGTGCTGGATGCCGCCCATAAAATCGACGAAGCAGGCAGTTATGCCGCACGTGATGACATCTCAATTATCAAATTCTATGTCGCCGGCATCCTGCAAAAGGTGCTCGACCGCGCCATCCAGGTGCACGGCGCTATGGGCATGACCGATGAGTTACCATTGGCCTATTGGTATCGGCATGAACGCGCCGCACGCATTTACGATGGACCCGACGAAGTGCATAAACGTTCTGTAGCACGGCGCATCTTGCAGCGGTACGCGTAGAGACACTTAAGACTACAACGAATTTGGGAAAGAACGAATCAATTCTCCTTGTTCAAATTCGTTCTTTCCTCAATTCGTTGTAGTCATCAAGGAAAACTATGTCTCCAATAACAGATGACACAATTGAAGTAAGAACCGATGAACAACTTGATGAAACCAGGTTAGCTACATACCTGGCTGGCAAACTGCCAGGCTCAGAAAACCCGCTCACCATACGCCAATTTGGCGGCGGCGCGGCCAACCTGACCTATTTGCTTGATTATGGCAGCCACGAATATGTGTTACGACGGCCACCATTGGGGCCAGTAGCCAAATCGGCTCATGATATGGCGCGTGAATACAAAGTGTTGTCGGTCCTGCACAAAGCCTTTCCTTATGCACCCCAAGCCTATTTGTACGGCGCGGATCCCACAATCATTGGTGCCGATTTTTTTGTGATGGCGCGGCAGCAAGGTATCGTGGTGCGCCGCTCCCTCCCTAAAGCGTTTGCCAACACACCGGAGGCAGCAAGACGAATGAGTGCCGCATTGGTCGATGCGTTGGCTGATTTTCATGCTGTTGATTATGCCGCACTGGGCTTAGGTGATTTGGGACGGCCGTCTGGATTCATCACACGGCAAATTGAAGGATGGTACGGCCGTTGGCAAAAAGCACAAACACATGATCTGCCCGCTATGGATACGATCTATGCCTGGCTCAAAGCCAATTTGCCGCCCACACAGGATTTTTCGCTCGTGCATAACGATTACAAGCTCGACAATGTGATGTTATCATCCACTGACCCCGGCAAAATTGTGGCGGTCTTTGATTGGGATATGTGTACATTGGGCGACCCGCTCTCAGATTTGGGCGCATTGCTGACCTATTGGACAGAACCAACCGACCCGCCTACCTTGCAAGCCGTGGCGATGATGCCGGTGGGCGACTTGGGCTTTATGACACGGGCTGAATTGGTAGAAAGGTATGCAGAGAGAAGCGGCCGTTCTGTCCACAACATCAATTTTTACCACACACTGGGTCTTTTCCGTCTTACCGTGATCATCGCCCAGATTTACATTCGCTTCCAGCGCGGCCAAACCCAAGACCAACGCTTTGCCACCTTTGAATACATGATTCCACTCATGGCCCAAGCCGCACAGGAAATCATGCATAAATAGCACCACGCATTCAAATGCGCGGCTAAGGAAAAAAACCGTTAAAACGGGTTGAATACGGCCAATTTTGGCCATAATTATATGCGTTTAGTGCGTTTCAACGCACTTCCTCCCCTAGCTGCGGATTTGAATCCACAGCAGTAAATTGTAAAGATAATTCGAGGTAACTGAACCATGCTGGAAAACAAAACGACATGAACTACCAATCTATCTTTCGACCTGATTTATTCAGTGGCAAAACCATCATCATTACAGGAGGCGGCACGGGAATCGGCCGTGCCACCGCCCACGAACTGGCCTCGCTTGGTGCCCATGTCGTTTTAGCCGCCCGCAAATTACCCAACCTCGAAAAAGTGCGCGCTGAAATCCAGGCAGATGGCGGCAGCGCCTCCATCACCACCTGCAACATTCGCGAAGAGGCAGAGATCAAAGCATTATTTGATTTTGTGTTGGCAGAACATGGCAAAGTCGATGGCCTGGTCAACAATGCTGGCGGCCAATTTCTTAGCCCAGCCGAGTTCATCTCGCTAAAAGGGTGGCATGCCGTCGTCGAGACCAATCTAACTGGCACCTTTCTGATGTGTCGCGAAGCGTTCAACCGCCACATGAATGAGCATGGCGGCGCCATCGTCAATATGCTGATTGAGATGTGGCGCGGTTTCCCTGGCATGGC
>CAYGMR010000080.1:0-15107 GCA_964350725.1 uncultured Ardenticatenaceae bacterium
GTGCCGAGAAACGGCCGTAGCAACCCATAAACCACAACAATTCCCAAACTTGTCACAAGAGCAACCAAAATACGTCCAACAGACAAAAACTCGGACAACTGTTGTAAAGCTGCCATATTATCAGGTGTTAGATACGCTAATTGGGTTATCCAGGTGTAGATTTCTTGCGAAGACGGCCGTAACCACAACTGCAAACTGATACCCAAGGCCTCTAACCAGGTTGTCACAACCCCAGGATGGCCTGAAACCAACGTATCCGCCCAGCGGCCCTGCAAAAAGGCCTCGCGAAACACAACAGACCGATATACCCAAATTAGCTCATCAGGCGTGATATAACGCCCAATTGCCACGAGACGCGGCAAAAATGCCGCCCCAAAAATGGCGACTGGTAACACTGTTTTTAGATTCCAGCGTCTATCGTTTGTAGTGGCATTCATAACGGCGCTCAATAATAACCTATTCAACTCCCCTTTCCAATCTACTGAATTTCAATAATTTAACGACATTTTGCAGGATGGGGGATAAAGTGTCTAGCACTTTATCTTTCCCCACGATTTCTTACTATACGTTACACCTATGATGTTTATTGCGAATACCCTCAAACTAAGTATAATCTGTGCAATCTCCCCCAGGGTAATGCAAAAACTCAAACTGGGGTTTTTAGGAATGTTTTAGAAATATGGTAAATGCAGCAAATGGCGAGTTAAGCCACCCAATGGATTTTCTTCTTAGTGAAGAATTCGATTTCCCCAAAGCCGGTGACATCCGCAAAGGTTCAGTCGTCGCACATCGCAATAACGAAATTTTAGTAGATATTGGCGCAAAATCAGAAGGCATCATCGATCCCAACGAATTGCAAGAGCTTTCACCCGAAGCCCGTGAAGAGTTGGAAGTAGGCAATGAAGTTGATGTTTTTATCGTTGATCCTGAAGATTCAAACGGCAACGTTATTCTTTCTTACACAAAAGCAGCAGAAGAAAGAGATTGGCTAGTCGCAAAAGAATTCCTGGAAAGCCAGGAGGTTTGTGAATGTCGAGTCGTTGGATTTAATCGGGGTGGCGTTTTAGCAGCATTAGGCGTCGTTCGTGGATTTATACCCAATTCCCAACTCAGCCGCGATCGTAATATGGGTCATGATCAACCATCCCGTCAGCGGGCTTTCCAAGCCATGATGGGCACAATGATTCGTGTCAAGGTCGTTGAAGTTGATCATGAACGTAATCGGTTGATCATCTCCGAACAAGCAGCTAGCAAAGAAATTCGCGCGGCAAGACGTGCTGAATTAATGTCAGATATCAAAGTAAATGATGTCTTTGATGGCAAAGTTGTCAACATGGCCGATTTTGGCGCATTCGTAGACATTGGGGGCATTGAAGGCCTGGTGCATTTGTCTGAACTCAGCTGGAAACGAGTCAACAACCCTGCTGACTTATTGCACGTTGGTGATGAAGTCAAAGTCAGTGTTCTCAGCATTGATAACAAGCAACAACGCATTGCTTTAAGCATCAAACGTTTGCAAGCCGATCCGTGGACAACGATCGATGACACCTACCGTGTCGGTCAACTCATCGAAGCATCAGTGACACGTTTGACAAAATTTGGTGCATTTGCACGCTTAAATGATGATTACCAATTAGAAGGCTTGATTCATATCTCCGAAATGGCCGAAGAACGTATCGGACATCCTCGCGAAGTCATCAGCCAGGGCGACAAAGTCATGGTACGCATCATTCGTATCGACCCAGAACAGCGTCAACTCGGATTAAGCCTTAAACAAGTTTCGTCAGACAAATTCATTGAGGCTGATATGGCCATGTTGAATGCGGCTGTATAAACTGAAGAGTTATTAACTGTTCTCTTTATAAGCAGATTTGATTTCAAATAACAAAAGTTAACAAATCTCTCTGTAAATTAAGTGAATAGGTTTTGTGAAATACAAAAACTTTGTTAGTAAATTCGTAATCGGCTTTCTGGTGGTGTTTAATTCAATTGTATTTGTATTTTATTAAGCGACATTGTTGGCTCTGACTTTTCAATATTAAGTCAGGGTCAACGATCAAATTAAAATTACCGAGGTGATCGCCGGTGGACTCAAAAAACTGGGAACGTTTTACTCAACGTGCGCGTCGTGTGTTAAGTTTAGCACAGGAAGAAGCCGAACGTCTCAATCATAGCTATATTGGTAGCGAGCACGTATTAATCGGATTATTACGCGAGGAAGGTGGGGTTGCCGGCCGTGTCTTGCGTGAATTAGGACTTGATGCAACCCGTGTGCAGGCAATGGTAGAACGCTTATCGGGCGGACCAGGCACGCGAACTCCCTTTACAAAAACGGAGTTATCCCCCAGCACCAAGCGAATTTTAGAACTCGCCGTTGAAGAAGCGAAACGGATGGGTCAACATTACATTAGCACAGAGCATTTGTTATTAGGGCTTGCGCGTCAAAACGAAGGCCTGGCAATTGATGTTTTGCGCAAATTTGGCATTAGCCCCGAACAAATCCGGCGACAAACACGCCGTATGCTTAAAGAAAGTCCGGTTGGGGGTAGTGAAAAGCCAACTACAAGCCAAAAACGGAAGCCGACCAAAGAAAAGAGCAAAACGCCAATGGTTGACCAATTGGCCACAGACCTCACAGCGATGGCGCAGGAATATGCGCTGGATCCAGTGATTGGACGCACAACCGAAATTGAGCGTGTTATCCAAATCTTGGCACGGCGTACAAAAAACAACCCGGCTCTTATTGGGGAACCAGGTGTCGGTAAAACCGCCATCATTGAAGGTCTGGCGCAGCGTATTGTTGAAGGCTTGGTGCCAGAGGCTTTACAAAACAAACGGGTTTTGCAATTAGATGTCGGCAGTTTGGTCGCTGGCACAATGTATCGTGGCCAGTTTGAGGAACGCCTTAAACGTGTGATCGAAGAATTAAAATCGAGTGATTCAATTTTGTTTATTGATGAAGTTCACATGTTGGTGGGTGCAGGTTCAGCTGGTAGTTCAGTTGATGCCGCTAATATTCTCAAACCATCTTTGGCACGCGGTGAATTACAATGTATCGGCGCAACAACTTTAGATGAATACCGTAAATATATTGAAAGTGATGCTGCCTTGGAACGGCGTTTCCAACCGGTCCATGTCGATGAACCCTCACCCGAAGAAGCTGTTCAAATTTTGAAAGGTATTAAGGGTGCATACGAACAACATCATAATCTTTTCATTTCTGATGAGGCGATAGAAGCGGCCGTTTCTCTTTCAACGCGTTATGTGACCGATCGTTACTTGCCAGACAAGGCAATTGATCTGATTGATGAAGGGGCTTCACGGGTACGGATGTATCGGGTGCCACAAACAACTGATGTACGCGAGGCTTATGATAAATTACGGGAGCTGCGTGCAGAGCGCAATACGGCCGTTGAGAAAGGTCAGTATGAATATGCCTCTGAATTACGCGAACGTGAAGAAACCTATCAACACCAGTTGGATCAACTGCGCGCTGGTGATAAAGAACCCTCAGAGGACACCAATCTAACAGCCGATGACATTGCCGAAGTCTTGGCGATGTGGACAGGGATTCCTGTTTATCAATTCACAGAAGAAGAATCGGAACGTTTACTGCGTATGGAAGATGAATTGCGCAAAAATGTCGTCGGCCAAAAAGAAGCCATCACAGCGATTTCAAAAGCTGTGCGGCGTGCCCGTGCAGGCTTGAAAGACCCGCGCAGACCCATCGGCTCGTTCATTTTCTTAGGGCCAACGGGGGTTGGTAAAACTGAGTTAACGAAGGTGTTGGCGCGTTTCATGTTTGGCAGTGAAGATGCATTGGTGCAGCTTGATATGTCTGAATTTATGGAACGTCATAACGTTGCGCGTTTAATTGGCTCACCACCAGGTTATGTGGGCTATGAAGATGCCGGACAACTCACCGAAGCGGTTCGACGCCGTCCTTATTCGATTGTCGTTTTTGACGAAATCGAAAAAGCGCATCCAGAAGCATTCAATTTGCTATTGCAAATTATGGAAGAAGGGCATTTATCCGATGCCAAAGGCCAAAAGGTTGATTTCCGTAATGCGATGATCATCATGACATCTAATGTAGGCGCAGACACGATTAAAAAAGGTCCCAATTTGGGTTTTGCCTTCCAACGTGATGAAATCACTGAAGCTGAAGCGCGACACCAAGAAATGCAAAAAACCTTGACTGAGCAGCTTAAACGCGCCTTTCGGCCGGAGTTCCTCAATCGTGTTGACAAAATTGTTGTTTTCCGCCAACTACGCAAAAAAGACATCCGCAAGATCGTCAATATCATTTTGCAAGAAGTCAACGAACGACTTGTAGAGCATGAATTACATTTAGAAGCGACCGACACAGCCAAAGATTGGTTAGCTGAACATGGTTATGACGCTGAATTTGGAGCACGGCCGTTACGGCGTCTAATCCAAACTGAAGTCGAAGATTTGCTTTCAGATGCTGTACTTTCTGGTCAGTTTAAGGATGGCCAAAGCATACTCATTGATGTTGAAGAAGATGCGATTGTGTTGCACCACAAAGAAAATGGCCTCGGTGAAATCAAAATGATTGAGGCACCTTTGCCAGCTTAGGCGAAAGTAAAAAGTAAAAAGAATTTTAGAAAAGCCCACCAAATGGTGGGCTTTTTTTGTGGGTGGCTACAACGAATTGCACCGGTTTATGAAATCCATAACAATACTTAATGGCTGGATTTCGCATTCATTGTGCCAACACGAGTAGCGGCCGTTGCTAAACCGATAAAGAACCAAAAGATTGTGACGGCATGGTGGAAATCAAGATTAAACAGATAATGATCCAATACACCAGCGACTAATGCGCCAACAAGTGCAGCATGCAGTCCTAGCCAGACGGGATCAAGGCGTTCGTTGACTTTGAAATAGTGGCGGTTGAAATAGGCATAGCCAAATACAGTCACAATAATGGCAAAGAAAGCGATCAGCCCTAACAAGCCCATCACTTGTGCAATTGTCAAATAGACACTGGCAACACCTAAATAAATGTCAATATCGGGTGTGCCAGCAAAACCAACGCCAAATAGTGGATAACGCTGAATCAGGATGAATGCATCTTTGTATTCACCAAAACGCATCTGAGTCGCTAAATCTTGGCCCTGGAACCCTTCTAGGAAACGGCCGACATACCCTTGTGTCACCGGTAACAATAAAATCAACAAGCCAGCAACCAACATATAAGGCAGTAAACGCCTATGACGCGCTACAGCGACAAAAGCTAAGCCGGCGACAAGCCCAAGCATAGCGCTACGCGAAAAAGTTAGGATGAGAGCGACGAATATCAAAAGGCCAATCAACCAGGTAAGCCAACGAGGAAACAACGGCCGTTTCGCCACCAACTGCGGCCCGGCCAAAGCACCCATCATCAACAACAACCCACCGAGCGAATTAGGGTCTACAGAAGTGCCAATTGCGCGTTCAGACAGTTCGGGGTTTTCTTCGATATAGCGAATCACCCACCCACCAGGGTAACCCAAGCGCGTGAGCAAATTCAAAAAGGTATTGGCGGTTGTTTCTGGTAACAGCCACAAAATAATAGCCACACCTGATGCTGCGGCCGCCACCAATAAAATCACCTTTACCAAACGTTCGACTCGTGCCCAAGTGCGGCAATAGTCGATGATTACCAATACAAAACCAATGCTTAAGAGAAATTCGGCAAATTTACGTAATAAAGTAGGCGTGAGCGGCCCATTGTTCAATCCAAAAATAAATGCAAACAAGGCCACAAAAATAAAGATAAGCAGCGGCAATGTAACAGGTGTGGTGATAACTGTACGCTGACGACCCGTGACAATCCCCAATGCCCATACACCCACCACAGCAGCCAATGCTAAATCGAGAAAGGTGGGGGTGAGGCCAATGTCAAAAGGTAATGTGGCAAAAGGCAGCAAACAAACGACGGCAATCACACCCCAAAAGCCAACTTCAATATCACGCAGCACAATAATTATGGCCGCGACAGCTAATAAAACAGCTATGGCCGCTAAAGGACCACCAAAGGCAAGGATGATGCCGCCGATAACGGCCGTTACACCCAGAAACAGGCCTAGCCCTAATAGCGATTGTGCGGGATTGAGGTTTTTGCTTAGTGAACTCATTTAATGGTCAATTATCAATGGGCAATTGGCAATTGTCAATTAGCATTGGCAATTGTTTAGTCAATTCGCACCGGTGTTAATTGCAGGAAGTCGTCTGTTAAACGGCCGTCTGCGGTTTTAATCTGTAAGCGGTCAAACTCTCCGTCTGCGGTTTGAGTATAAACGCCAATAATCAATGGGTAAAGTCCAGGGGGTGTTTCGGGGTTTAACTGCAAGGTCATTTCGAGGGTATTCGCTTCAGCAGGTTCCCAACTAGATGTCCCTGCCGGTGGTGCAAAATCATGACTAGCCCAACGGGTTGTGTCTTGGTCGACGATTTGGGCAAAGAAGGTGTAGTCGTTTGGTAACGGCCGTTGCGTTTCCCAGTATAATGTCAAATTAATCGCCTCCCCAGCAGCTGTGCGGCGCGGGTCAATTTCGTAGCCAACCAGAGTGAGTTCATCCTCAAAATTAACGGCTTGTGGATTGGGATAACGGCCGTCTACCGGTTGTAAAAGCATTTTGGCGACAACGGCGGCATCACCCGTTTCTGTTGGCAAGCGTTCACCACTGTTAAAATCGTAAAGACCCACGACCACATCTAAATTTGCGGGGGCAACGGCCGTATCTGGCACAGTCAGTTTATAGGAGTTGGTGATACGTTCGCCCGGCTGCAACCAACTGCTGCGCAAAAGTCCTTGTCCTAAATACATGTCACGTTGGGCGATAGGTTGGCCCAAAACAGGATCGTTGAGATGCACAAAAACGCTCCAATCACGATCTATCGGTTGTAAAACTTCCCATTCCAGGTTTACCCAAAGCGGTTCGCCCGGTTTGAGCGTGGATGTACCATACTCCAGACCCTCAGTTGAGACGCCGCGAAGACGCAGTTGTTCACCAAATACGGCCGTTGCCGACCTCAAAAGATATAGGCGTGGCGGCGTATACGCGGCCACATCGTAAGTGGGTTGAATCCACAAGAACGGTGCCAAAGCGGCCACGCCAAACATAAAAAATGCCACCACAAATATAAGCCAACGCGCAAAACGACGTGGCAGCCAACCAACGAGCCCCACAACAAACAACACGGCAATGGCCGACAAAGCCGTAAAAACCAATCGTCCTTGTGAAGACCAGGTTGTTGTAGCCCATTGAATTAACCCGACAATGACGGCAATGGTAAACAATAAACAGACTACCAATCCAAAACGATGTGTTATAAATTCGAGAATATTGTCGATCAACTGACGTATGTTAAATGGCCGCCAATTGGAATTTTGCCACCAGCGGAAAATTTCACGCAGAAAATAAAAGGTAAATCCAAAAACAGAAATGAGCAGCAGCCCATTCAGAAGCGTATAGATCCATAAGGGCATAGGCACATTGACGCCACCAAACAACCCCCAAAACGACATCAAAAAGCCGCGCCGTTCGCCCCATAGTTGCAGCAATGAAGCTGGATGAGCACGCTGCCCTAGCACAGCGATAAAGGCACTCCAGCCCAACCAATCACCATACAAAACAATATTGCGATAATACCACCAACCAGCAATCAGCAGCGCAGGCAAAAGCATGACAACCAAGATTACCAACGACTGACCAACAAGGCGCAGCAACCAATGTAAGGTTGCACCCAATCGGGTTATCTTTTCGCGCCGAGTTGATTGCCAGGCAACAACAAACCCTGTTCCCCAGGCCAACGGCAGCAAACCAAAGGTGCCTTCTTTGGTCAATAAAGCCAGGCCAATGACGACACCCAACAGCAGCCAATACCCCCATTTACGCCAGGAAATCTTTTTGTTTACTGCACGAATCATGAGGAAAACGGCCAAAGATGCCAACAAAATCGCCAGATTGTCGTTGTTGACTGCCCCACTGATGAAGAGAAACATGGGGAGGAAGGCGTTAACGGCCGTTGCGCCCAAAACAATCTCAGAACGATCTGGCACAACTTCTTTAGCAATACGATAGGTTAAATAAACAGTACCTGTCGCCAACAATACTGAAAATAGGCGCACAATCCGCACGGCCAACAATGTGCCTTGCCACGGATTTGCATCAGGATTTTGCACAACCAGATTGTTGTTGCCATCTTCTGTGATGAGGCCATTGTCTACATGTGGGTTTTCGTGGCGGATTTGGGGCATATCGGCCGTATCGATCCAAAAGGTCAATGCGGCACCGATATAGTAGTAAAGTGGCGGTTGGCTGGCTTCTTGTTTCCACGGGCCAGCTTGTGCAGGGTCAAATACCTGCACCGGCAGCGGATTACCATCCGCCAGATGCCGAATCATGGGATAATGCCACAGCTCATCCGACGCTTCAAAAACAGGTGTCACCAAGGCATAAACAGTGCCCAACAGCATAAAAAGCAGCAAAATAAAAGTCAGCCAACGTTTTTCATTCATACGGGGCAGATTTTAACGGAAATGGGAATTTTGGCCTCAATGGTAAACATACGCCAATGCGACGCTTACGCTGTCCGCACATGTGTATAGAAATCAACTGTTCTGGCTGCAATTACATCCCAAGTAAATAAACTAGCGACATCTGCCGCGGCTTGACTCAGTTTTTTTCTTAACTGCGGATCAGCAGCTAACGTGTTAACAGCCTGAACAATTGCATTTTTGTCATTTGGTGGAATCAACCAACAGTTTTCGCCATGTCGCAGTTCTGAAATCGGGACTGCTGGCTGCGTAGAGATTAGAGGACGGCCGTTTGCCAAAGCAGCCATCAATGTACCACGACGCAACGAGACTCCATCTTGATAGGGCATGACCAGCATATCGGCAGCATGCAGGTAGGCGGCGACGCGCGCATCGGAAATAAAACCAGTCCAATGCACGCGCGCGGTCAACCCAAGTTCGACAACAAGCGCTTGCATTTGCGCTAAATAATCAGCATTAGTGGCATCGCTGGCACCGGCTTGCCCGCCAATGAAGACGAGATGGTAACGCCCGCCTAATTGCGCCAACGCCCGTAACAACACATCCGCCCCTTTGCTGGCATTCAAAAAACCAAAATACCCGAGCAAAATATCATCCTCACCAACGCCACTATCTTCACGCGCCGCAGCAATCTCGATATGATTGGGTGTCGCAGCACGGATATTGCTGCCGATGGGAATTTGCACAGTTGGTGTGGAGACCCGCTCGGTTATGGTGTCAAAATCGGCTTTATTTGTGACGATAATGCCGTTTGAATAACGCGCCATACTGGTAACGGCCGTTTCCCTTAAACGCCCCGCCTTCGGAAATAAATAAGGCACACGCAAATCATGGAATGTAACGATAGTCGGCAAAACAGCTTTAAGCCGCCAGGGTAAAAAATTGATGGCGCCACTGCGCATGTTATAAGCCGCTGCCTGGTATTGGATATTGAGCACATCCAACTCATGTCGAAGTGTGACACTCACAATTTGTTGCAGCGAAGGCCAGCGCCAACGCCCAATCCAAGGATGTAATTGGGCAAAACCGAGGTCGATAGGTTCACGTGTGCGGCTTACTTTGATGTCGGGGTCAGTCGGACGTGCCTCACGGCTGGTGATGATGTGGACTTCATGCGCTTGTTCCGCCAAGGCGCGCGCCAACTCCTGCGTAAACGCCCCAACCCCGCCTTGCATAGGTGGAAATTCACCTGTTACTAAACCAATTTTCATAAATTATTTCACCACAGAGGACACAGAGGTTTTTTTAGTCCATTCACAATGAAGTTCCCTTCGGCTGCATTCAGGACAAGCTTGTACAATAAACAAGAAATTTATCAAAGATTACACAGATTTCGCAGATTGAAAAAACAAATCTGTGTAATCTGCGTAATTTTTGATGATCTTTTTGGCGCTAGCATGTTCAGGTTTGAGCCTTCTCCATAATCTCCGCGAAACTCCAAATTTTCTCCGTGTACCTGTCGCCATTTCAATACCCTGCCGGTCGTAATCCAGAGCGCAGCACTTGCCAGTAGGCGTGGATACGTTGGCGGCGCAACGACCGTTTATGTCCCAATACCCCTTTCATACCTTCCACCATAATCTGCCACAAATAATTACACAGCAAGAAAAGGCGCAAGATGAATGCGGAGAAACGGCCGTTGAATTTACGGAAATATCGTAATTTGGCGCGTTGGAAGTTGATATGGCGTGCTGTCACCGCCTGTTCGCTGCTCTTGCCTGTGTAATGGATGATTTGGGCGTCTGCATAATAAACCACACGCCAGCCCGCATCCTTAATGCGCCGACACCAATCCAACTCCTCCGAATACATAAAATAAGCCTCATCCATACCACCAATCTGCGCGATAACTGTTGCTGGAACCAGCAAAGCCGCCCCCATCACCCAATCGACATCAGCAACGGCATTATCAGGCAGATCCTGCGCATAATAATTTTGCAACAGTTTTGTAGGCGCATATGGTTCAAGCCAGGTACTTTCAAAAAAAGCGGTTGCCAGCGTGGGAAAACGGCGGCGTGAGGATTGGATGCTTTTATCTGGGTTCAACAGCTGGGGGCCTAAGCCGCCTACATCAGGATGTGTGTCCACGTAGGCGACCATCTGCGGCAAAGCGTCAGCCAAGACAACAGTGTCAGGGTTGAGCAGGAGGATATGGCGACCAACGGCCGTTTGCATACCAATATTATTACCCTTGGGAAAACCCACATTTTGATCACAAGCAATCAAGCGAATCCAGGAAAATTGGTCTTGGGGAAATTCATCCAGCACCATTTGCGGACTGCCATCCGAGGAGGCACTATCCACGATGATCACCTCGACATTCAGATCGCCGCATCCAGCAATAATCGAGTTGATACAATCACGTAACAAGTCACGCACATTCCAACTAACAATAATGATGGATAGGTCAATTTGGGTTATTTTTGCCACGGATTAGCACAGATTTTCACGGATTTATTTTATTCGATTGAAGAGGGTGTGAGCGTTTTGGGTGGTTTGCTGGGCGAAAACGGCCGTTTCCAAACCATGCAGGGCGGCGATACGTTCAGCCACATAGGCCACATACGCCGGTTCATTACGTTTTCCACGGTGTTGTTGTGGAGCCAGGAAAGGCGCGTCGGTTTCAACTAGAATGCGCTCCAGTGGAGCTTGGGCAGCAATGCGGCGCAAATCATCAGCTTTTTTGAAGGTGACTGGACCAGTAAAGCCTAGATAAAAGCCCATTTCCAAAGCGGCTTCAGCAACGCTCCAATCGGCTGAAAATGAATGCAAGACACCTGGTTGTCCACGATCTGCCAAAGTTGAAGCGGCCAACAACTTGATCACATCTTCACTCGATTCTCGATTATGGATGATAACCGGTAAATCTAAATCTGCTGCCAGCTCTAATTGTGCGGCTAAAGCACGCTGCTGCACCTCTTTGGGGGTTTTGTCCCAATAATAATCGAGACCGATCTCACCAATGGCGACAACTTTTGCATGTTGCGCAAAATCACGAATGGTTTTGATCCAATCGTCCTGCCAATCGGCGGCTGAATTGGGATGCACCCCCACGGCAGCGTACACTTGTGGATATTGATCGGCTAGTTCGAGAACGGCCGTACAGTTCTCCAAATTCACGGCCGGGACAATTATTTGTGTCACTCCAGCTTCAAGTGCGCGTGCAATCACAGCATCCCGATCCACATCAAAACGCTCAAAATCCAGATGACAATGGGTATCAATCAGCATCAGGGGCCTGCGCCTGTAACGCTTCTAAAAAACCATCCGGAACCTGCACAGCGACCACTTCGCCACGCACACACTCTTCACCTTTGGCAAACAGTGAGCAACTAATCACAACTTTACGTCCTTTAATTTCTTTCACGCGCCCACGAATTTCGAGGACGGTATCGATGGGAGTCGGTTTCAAATAATCAACATGCAGTGAGCCGGTGAGAAAACGGAAGGAAGGTTCTGTATCCATTTCACGACCGGCCGCACGATACATGGCAGCAGCGGCCGTTCCTGTCCCATGACAATCGATCAGGGAAGCGAGCAAGCCGCCATACACATAACCGGGAACTGCTTTGTGATACGGCCGTGGCTGAAAATGGCAGACCGACTCGTCGCCATCCCAATAACTTTTGATTTGCAATCCTTCATCATTCAAACGACCGCAGCCATAACAATGGCTTGTATCATCCGGATAATAATCTTGAAACGCCTTTTCCGTCATCCAACCTGTCCTAAAATTATAAATTATGAAGGGTGAATTATGAAATTAGTCACCCTAACACGACTTGCTAATGTGTTTTTGGAAGTTAAAAATTAATATCGGTAATAGCTGTGGCCGGTCTCCCGACCCCGCCGCTTGACTGGCACGGTCAGGAGAGGCCAGAGCACATTACTGATTTATTTTCTGAAAGTACAATAACGCACTTCCCAACTCTAGCAGTTGATTTGAATCAATAGCTACCGCAAACCAGCGATTTTCATGCCATCATCGAGAATTGCAGCGACACGATCTTCATGTGTTGTTTCGCAGTAAACTCGAATGATTGGTTCTGTGCCACTAAAACGCACCAACAGCCAGCCGCCATCTTCCATAATAAATTGATGCCCATCGACTGTGACGATATCTGTCACATTTAAGCCGCCAATTGTAGACGGCCGTGCTGCCGCCACATTCGCCAGAATTTGTTGTTTTTGCGCCGCATCAAATCTGGAGTCGATGCGATCATAATAATGTGGTCCCACCTTTTCGAATAATAAATCCAGCAGTTCGGACGGCTTCTTGCCAGTTTGAACCATCATATCCAAAAAATATAACCCAGCCAAAATGCCATCCCGTTCCGGCACGTGGTTACGGAACGCATAGCCACCACTTTCCTCACCCCCGATCATGGCATCGACTTCAACCATCTTAGGTGCGATATATTTGAAGCCCACACCAGTTTCATGCACGGGCACATTGTATTGTGCTGCCAACTTATTGAGCATTTTTGTTGTCGATATCGTCTTCACAATCGGGCCACGCTCGCCACGCACTTCGAGGAAATAATAACCTAATAAGCCGTAGACACGCAGTTGATCAATAAAATTCCCATTCTCATCACCAACCCCGACCCGGTCTGCATCACCATCATTGATAATCGCTACATCAGCACCGAACTCAGTTACAAAACTGAGGCCATGATCCACATTGGGCGGAATCGGTTCTGGACGGGTCATATTTGGGAAAATGGGGTTGCGGCTGTTGTGGACTTCATGAACGGCCGTTATCCCACCAGCCAACAAACTTGGGAAGTAACCAATATTATTGCCCCACATGCAATCAACCAGGACATTAAAGCCAGCTTGTTTGATAGGCTCAACATCAACCAATGCGTTCAATTGTGCCATGTAAGCAGGTGTGACATCAAATTTCGTCACAAGCCCATCGCTCAACGCATCATCCAGTTTCAGGCGTTTAACGTTACGGATTGGAGGAATCAACGATTCGATTTTCTTTAAATCAAATGGTGGAATTGCGCCCCCCAAAGGATCACGCACCTTAAACCCACAATCTAATGCGGGGTTATGACTCGCAGTGATATTAATCGCCCCACCCGCTTGTTTATCAACTACCGCATAGGAGATCGCCGGCGTGGGTGTGTTGCGGTCTGTCAGCCAGACGTGGATGCCATTGGCTGCCAACACTTCGGCGGCAGTTGCTGCAAAATTATCAGCCTGGAAGCGTTGATCATACCCAATTACAACACCTTTCTCGGCACGCCCTGCTCGTTGCAAGAAAGATGCAAACCCTTGCGCAACGCGACGCACATTATCAAATGTATAATCTTCGGCTATGCGGGCACGCCAGCCGTCCGTTCCAAATTTTATTACAGTCATAAAGACACCTCTTGTTATTGTAACTAGCGTTTTGTATTTGTGTCTACTGTAGCGCTTAAATCTTTCAGATAAAGTTGCTTAACTATTTTTTAGCAATTCAATATCTGCGTCAACCATCATCTTGACTAATTCGGTGAAAGAAACGGCCGGTTCCCAGCCTAAGTTTTCGCCCGCTTTAGACGGATCACCAACCAGAAGGTCAACCTCTGCCGGACGCATATAACGTGGATCTTGGACGACATAGTCATGCCAGTCCAAATTCACATATTCAAAAGCAACTCTGAGGAATTCCTCGACCGAATGGGTTTCGCCTGTCGCTACGACGTAATCTTGGGGTTCATCTTGTTGCAACATCAACCACATCGCTTTCACATAATCACCAGCAAAGCCCCAATCACGCTGCGAATCTAAGTTTCCCAAGCGCAATTCGTCGGTCAGGCCAAGCTTGATTTGGGCAACATGGCTGGTGATCTTGCGGGTGACAAATTCACGACCACGGCGCGGTGATTCATGATTAAACAAGATGCCTGATGTGGCATGTAGATCATAACTTTCACGATAGTTGATTGTGATCCAATGGCCATATACTTTGGCAACGCCATAGGGGCTGCGTGGATAAAAAGGGGTCGTTTCACGCTGTGGCACTTCGACCACTTTGCCGAACATCTCACTGGAACTAGCCTGATAAAAGCGAATTTTGGGATCAACGATGCGAATGGCATCTAAAAGGCGCGTCACGCCTAAGCCAGTGACATCACCAGTAAAAACGGGCTGTGACCAGGATGTTTGCACAAATGATTGTGCTGCGAGGTTATAAACTTCTTCTGGGCGGTGCTCTTCTAACAGGCGGATTAACGATATTTGGTCACATAAATCACCGGGGACAAGTTCGATTTGATCTTGAATATGGGCAATGCGATGAAAGTTTACAGTGCTTGTACGGCGCACCATACCAACGACTTCGTAACCTTGGGTCAGGAGAAATTCGGCTAAATAGGATCCGTCCTGTCCAGTGATTCCAGTAATTAATGCTTTGGGCATTTCATTTTCCTCGTTTTGTTCAATGTTGAAGGTCTCCCGCGTGCAAATGCCGCCAGGGCTTAGTCATTATAACGCAGGCAGATGATGCGGTAAAACAAGGTAGTTAAATCGTCATGAAACGATAGGG
>CAYGMR010000081.1:0-15038 GCA_964350725.1 uncultured Ardenticatenaceae bacterium
ACTCAAGGCAGTTGACTGAATGCAGTGGCATCCCTAAATCACGCACTTTTTTGAGCAATCCGTGCAAGGCGGCTTGATCAACTACGGGACCGCTGAGAACGGTGTCGCCATCCTCAGTCAGCGTGATGGTCAGGCCATCAAACCAGCTCGCCCAGCGTGTATCCAGATGTCCCTTAAGGCGTATCTCAAAAATTTCTGGTTGGGTATGCTTGGTCTTCATATCTTCCTCAGTTCGCTTTTGGTTGTGGCTTCGCAGCCACAGCACTGCTTTGTCTGCAATTGGCAAAAATTGAGCCGGATTTATTTTCAAAATTTGTTTGTCAATTGCCCATTGCCTAGAGGATACAAGTTGATGTGGTGAGTAGTCATCACCACATCTGGTGATTGAGGTGGTGATTTGTGGAGTGATGCGTAGTGAGGGCAACAAAAAAAGCCCCGGCAGAGTGATTAACCATCTACCGGGGCTTATTTTTTTGGTGTGTGCACATGAGTTCGATGACGCTACAACAAGTTCATTCTGTGGCAAAAAGAGCGACAATCGCTTCCCCACGCTCCGTTAAATAATAATAAACCCAACGACCTTGAGGCACAGCATTTACTAAACCAGCCCCCCGCAACTGTTTAATGTGCTGTGAAACTGCGCCATTCGTTAAACCTAGCTGCCGAGCCAGGTCTTTGTTGTTGGTAGGCGTGGTTAATAAATAGAGTATTTGTGCCTTGCTCCCACCAATTAATCGGGACAGTTCCACATTGGGTTTGATGTCGTGCACCTGCCAAGCTCCGGCACCCCGTGCATTATACACAAGCATCGGACGCCAGGATGGGACGGTTTGTACGTAGATATCCGGCCAAGAAAAGATCACCGGCACAAGCAACAGCCCACGCCCGTCAAGATGAAGCTGCTCGCTGTAGGCAGTGGCAATTTCAATACAAAAATGATTATATTGAACCATGGGATGCAAATCACTAAAGAGGTGTTCTGCACCATGCAGTGCCAACTGCCGCGCCCGGAAAAGCACATCTCCTTCTAAGACAGATACCATTCGCTGCCAATGTCCAGCAAGAGCCACTTCCCAATAAGTGTGAATTTGCCGGATCAGTTGCTGTAAGGTCACCTGAGGCTGATCCAGGAATTGCTGGCGCAGCGGAGAGGTTTGGCCAAGCACCCGATTTAAAGCAGCAATGTCAAATTGGACTTGTTCACTGCTGGTCGCAGCCAATTCCTCTAACTCCTGTGAAATCTGGGGATGGGGTGTTGTTGGCGTCGGGGTGAGAAAATCAGGGATGTAACCTTCGGGTGAAATAATAGCTGTCATGAAATCAAGTTCTAGCTCTTGAATCAACGGCAATGTTTCATTAACCCAAGACAGGTATAGGGCATGGCGAGCAACGTTTTGTAGTACTCGAAAACTGGTTATGATTTCCCAGATTGGGCTAAATGCAAACCGTAGTTCGACAAAATCCTGCACTGTTGGATAAATTTTAACGGGCATCGCCACCCTCTAATGCATATCTATCTCGCATGTTAACATTTTAGCGATTACTAAACTAATTTCAAATTTTTTGCTTTTCTATATACTTCAATCAATTCGTATATTTCTTAAAGGGGTAACTTATGTCAATTCAGATACAACACATCGATCATCTGGCGTTAACGGTACGCGATATAGCCAAATCAACCGAATGGTATTGTGATGTTTTGGGACTGGAACATCATTATCAAGGAATGTGGGAGGGTGTGCCAGCAATGCTGTTTATTGGTAACACAGGCCTGGCACTGTTCCCGACAAAATCTAAGCATCCCAATCCACCACCTGGCAGCGATACCATAGCCATGATGCACTTTGCCTTCCGGGTAGACCGAACTAACTTCAGCGCAGCTCAGACTCAGTTGCAAGAACGCGGTATTGATTTTGAATTCCAGGATCATGAAATTTCACATTCGATCTACTTTAATGACTTGGATGGACACCAGCTTGAGTTAACGACGTATGAACTCTGATGCTTCAGGAGGTTAAAATATGAAGTTGACACCTGGAGAAATCAATATTGTATTAGGTGCCACCATTTTCAATGAAGCTTCTTGTGAAAGATATACAGGCTGCCTATACTTTTACGCCAGGGCTTTTTGGGGATTGCGGCAAGCTGGCTTAAAGCAAACCGAGTTCTTCGGCGCGGCGCACGGCCGTTCTGCGGCTGTTAACGCCTAACTTTGAGTAAATATTTTTCGTATGCGTGCGCAAAGTGTTCAAAGAGACTGTCAGTTCGCGCGCGATTTCTGGGCCGCTGAGTTCAGTCGTGAGCAGCTTGAGTACTTCAAGTTCACGCTCAGAAAGAGGGTCGGTGAGTGGTTGGGTAGTTTGGGGTTGGGCAACGGCCGTTGCTCCCAAAGCCACCAACAACTGCCGCACAAAGTCTGGAGCCACATCCTGCTTCAGCGCCACGCGCAGCAGCGCCGCCATGGCCGGACCTTCATCCACAAAGAGGCGAACCAGGCCGCCCGACTCCGCCAGTGCCAGCGCGGCACTCAATAGCTGCACCCCTTTTTCGCTTTCGCCCGCAGCATTGTAAGCCAACGCTTGCAGCACCATCACACGGAGTTGTTCATCCGCCCATCCTTTCGCTTCTGCCTGCTGGCGCACTGGCTCCAGTGCGGCCAATGCCCCGGTTGGATCGCTTTGCGCCAGCTTTACGCGCGCCTGACTGAGGGGGAGCTCAAGCGTTTCGGCTAACTGCGTGGCGGCGGTTAGCTTGCCCTGGTGCAAGAACGTTTGGATGCGAACGGCAGTTATCACCCCCACCCAATGCACAAACTGCTTCCGCTGCACAAAATGCTCCGCTTCCGCCAACAAGGCCAGCGCACCCGCGCTGTCTCCCTGTGCTAACTTCACACGCGCAAGCAAGACACCACAGGCAGCGGGCGTATCTACATTCTCCAACTGCTGCGCCAGTTCCAGCCCTTGTTGCCCATATTGGGCGGCAGTTTCCAAATCATTCCATTGGTAATGAATACGTGCCAACCCGACGCACGCTTCGCACGCGGCTGGCCACGGCGAATCCCCCATCAATTCCAAAATGTGATGGAATGATTCTGCCGCCTGATGGAGTTGGTTTTCTGTTTCTTGAATCTGACCCAGACAGGTCATCGCCGCTATTTCAGTCATGATATTGCCGGTCTTCCGACTGTGGGCGATGGTCTCTGCATAAGCCTGGCTGGCCGCCACCCGATCTCCCTGCACTTGATAGGCATAGCCCAACGTCCAGCTTGTGGTTGCCCGCATTGGCGCGTTGTCAGGGCGCAAGAGTTCCAGAGCGTGGCGCGACTGCGCGATGATGGTTTCTACCTGATTTTTGGGGACGCCCAACATGGCGCGTATCGCTGCAATTTGGCCGAGTAGATCGTTTGTTTGATCATCACGGGGCGCGTCTTGCAAGGCTGTCTCTGCCGCTTCCAGAATTTCTTCGATGTTATCATGCAGCCGACCGGTCAATGTTAATACGGAGGCATATGTCACCCATAATGCTGGTCTGGCCTTAAATTCAGACGCTGGCAAGGCGTCTAACCAGTTCTGTACAGGAACCACCTCGCCCCTAAAGTAAAGGGGCAACCCATCGCCCTCAATCAAGCGTATGGCGCGATCAACATCATTGGCGGCGGTCGCATGATGAAACGCTTTAATTTCCAAGCCGTTGGCTGCATACCAGGCACTGGCCCGAATGTGCAAGGCGTTGATGTCCTCTGCCTCAATACTTTGCTGCAATCGCTGCTGCAGCAAATCGGCAAAGAGATGATGATAGCGATACCAACGCCGCTTGTTGTCCAAAGGAATGATGAACAAGTTAACTTGTTCAAGATAAGCAAGGGTTTTCTGCGCGGTCACAGCAGGATCATCCAATACAGCTTCACAAAGCGGACTACAGAAGCTGTCGAGAATAGAGGTATACAGCAAAAATTTGTGAACGGATTCAGGCTGCTGATGCAGGACTTCTTCAACCAGATAGTCGAGTACAAATCGATCACTGCCACTGAACGCATTAATAAAGTCGGCCGTATCATCTTGATTATTCTGCATGGAAAGTGCCGCCAACTGTAAACCGGCAATCCAGCCTTCGGTGCGGGTTTCCAGAGCAGCGATATTATCTTCTGAGATGGTTAGACCCATCATTTGGTTGAGAAAAACGGCCGTTTCCACAGCTGTAAAGCGCAAATCAGAAGCCCGTATTTCACTCAGTTGGCTGCGCACTCGCAGCCGTGACAGCGACAGATTGGGGTCTTCGCGGGTGGTGATGACCAGATGCATCTGCGGTGGCAGGTGGTCGAGCAAAAAGGTGAGCGCCCGATCGATTGCAGGTGCATCAACCATATGGTAATCATCCAGGACAAGCGCAAATTCTTGGGGAATGACGGCGATTTCGTTAATCAGTGCTGTTAGAACGGATTCAATGGGTGGGAGCTGTGGCGATTTGAGTATCCCCAGCACGCCTTCCCCAAGCGATGGTGCAATCCCTTCGGCACTGCTCAGGGCAAGTGACTGCAAAGCAGCGATGAAGTAAGCTAGGAAACGGGGGAGTTCGCTGTCTCCTTCATCTAATGACAACCAGGCAAACGGCCGTTCTCCCACTGCAATCCATTCACTGACCAGCGTGGTTTTGCCAAAGCCGGCCGGCGCGGAGATGAGCGTCAGTTTACGGTGCAAGCCCCGGTTGAGTTTTTGGATGAGACGCGGGCGGGGAACAAACGCCTTCCGGAGTCGTGGGCTATACAGTTTTGTTTGCAACAATATGGTTTCCACATGGGAATTATAATAGAAAGTGTTGAAGAGGGGTAGACGGCCGTTAATAGGGAACATATACATATTTCCCCAAGCCAAAGCTCCATATTAGACCAATCTTCAAAAGCTTGTAAGTTGAAAGGAAATTTTACTCAGAGCATTGTTGGGAGTATTGTTTTGCTGTGTGTGATAGTAATCACAACTTTTCCTTTAGCATGTCCTTTCCCGAGATATTGGAATGCGTCAGGAACCGCGTTTAAGGGATAGCATTTATCAATGACGGGAATAATTTTGCCGCTTTCAAGCAGTTCTGCCACATATGTCAGGTCTTCTTTATTGGGTTTGGCCATCATGTTGACCATTTTTTTGCCTTTGGTCTTTATCAGCCACACCTTCTGGAACATAAGGGCGGGTAGAAATGCTGTTGTTACAAAGCGGCCTTGGGGCTTTAAAGCCTGCTTATAGTCTTGGACGGTCCGATTACCCACAGTATCAAAAATCAGGTCATAGGCCCGCCTGTTTTGGACAAAATCCTCTTCGGTATAATCAATGACATGGTCTGCCCCGATTGAGCGAACCATGCCGATTTTCTTCGTACTGACAACGGCCGTTACCTCCGTCCCAAACACCTTCGCAATCTGCACTGCAATTGTCCCCACCCCACCAGAGGCACCATTGATCAAAACCTGCTGCCCGGCTTGGATGTTGCCTTTATCACGCAGACCTTGCAAGGCAGTAACGGCCGTCATCGGCACAGCGGCTGCTTGGGCGAAGGAGAGGTTAGATGGCTTAAGCACCAGTGCGGACACAGGCGCAGCCACATATTCAGCAAACCCGCCCCGGCCATGCCCCGAAAGATCGCCAAACAGTTCATCTCCCACCTGGAACTGGGTGACGTTTTCGCCAACTGCCTCAACCACACCGGCAATGTCTGAACCGAGTATCGGTTGCCTTGGCTTGAACAGACCAGTGCTGTAGCGCAGCATTCCGCTCAAAATGTGATTATCGGCTGGGTTAACGGCCGTTGCCATCACTTTTACCAACACCTCACCCGCTTTAGGGGTCGGCTTTTCCACTTCTACTAGTTTGAGAACATCTGGAGAGCCATAGGTTGAGTAGATAATTGCTTTCATTCGTTTCCTTCCTTTGCTTCTGAGTCCGTTTGAGTTTGAAAAAGCGTAATCTGTAATCCTTCAGGGGAGCGCAAGCGCACATTCAAATCCTGCCAGGGCGTCAAAACCGGTCCGTGAACCAGCGTCGCACCATTTTTCAAAGCCTGTGTCAGTGCTTCATAAATATCTGGCACTTCAAAGGCAAACCGAATTTGCCCGCTCACCCGTTCTCCCGCTTCGATTTGGTCTACACTTGCGGCATAATCGGGATCAAAAATTTCCAAAGTTGCTTCCCCTGCCCAAAACAGTTGACCTCGGCCATTCTCAGTCCACAACGCTCTTGGATCTAAGCCTAAGCCATCGTGGTAAAAAGTAACGGCTCGGTCAAAATCATCAGTAGTCAATGCTATGCGAAATGATTTTATCGTCATTTGAGATTCCTTTTTTACCCAGCGTCCGGTTATTAGACTTTGTCGGACGCTGGGTAAAAACTTATGCGGCCGTTCCTTCTGCCTGCGTTGTTTGTCGCGCGATGACTTGCTCTTGCTTTGGGGTTTTGACTCCTTTGATCAAGAGATAGAAGGTGAAGGTCAGTTCGCCAATGATGACTGGTAGCTGCATAATTTCAGCAAAGAATGCTTCATATTGAGGCATCAGGAAAATACCAAAGCTGTCCAGCAAATAGCCCAATCCGGCGATTGCCAGCAAAATACCCAAAATGCTGGGGAATAAAACTGACTTGAAAACCAGATAGCCAAGAAGCAGGGTGCTGACGGTAAAAAATGCTTCTGAAATCAGCACGCCATAATAGTGGGCGTTGAGGAAAAGCAAAGTCGCTGCCTGTAGCTGAGCTGGCGCAAAGGCTGTCAGGTAAGTCTCGCCATTTAACAGCAGCAGTGGGAAGAAAAAATTGAGCAGGTTGACGGCGTGTACGGCCGTTTGCATCAAGCGTGTCACCAAAAAAATCTGTGCCACCGATTTATTGACCGGTTTGAGTAGGCCATAAAGCAGGACAGCCACGCCAATGTCGCTCAAAAATACAATTAAATAGCTGATTAGACCCCCCCGATACAAGGACTCAGAGGCCATAATGTTAGCGGCCGTAGCCGAGGCATCGCCAGCTACAATCAGGCTTTCGCTCACGTAAAAGTAAGCAAACATATTGGCAAAAAAGATAATGAGATAGAGGATGCCTGTTACTCGTGCGGTTTTCTTTTCCGAATTCATTTTGTTTCTCCTGTTTTTGAATAAGATTGGTAACTATTCAGGCGCTCCGGCCGTGTCTCCTGACCGAGCCGGATAGTGGGTTGTATAGGCGCTTACGCGCCTACATCGACAAAAAGTTGTCGATGTTTTTTGGACACTGATACGGGCGAACACTGATAAGAAAACCTTTTCATCCGTGTTTGTCCGTATCAGTGTCCTTTTGTTCTTTCGCTTGTTGGCTTTAGCCTTTCGTTTTGTCAGCACAGCCTGGCAAAAGATGTAGTTACTAAGATTGATAAATTCATTGAATTAGCGGATGTACAAAGTTCACTCTTTGGCATCTGCCTGACCGGATGGGAGTTGCGTGACAGCAATTAGAGGCAGCCCTAAATCACGCACTTTTCTGAGCAGGCCATACAACGCAGCCTGATCCACAACCGATCCTGTTAATATCGTTTCGTCTTCGGTCCAGGTGATGGTCATATCGGCAAACCAGGCTGTCCACTGTTTACCCAGATGGCCTTTTATCCTGATTTGGTAAACCAACGCTGGATTTGGATCGGTTTGGGAGTTGGGTTTGTTTGTCATCTTTTGATACCTGTCGCGCGTTCAATGTGTCATAACCATACCGGACAAGCGGTATTAGTGTACAGATACCAAAGTATTGTTGGCGGTATTGTTCTGCAAGAAAAAAGCGGTAGATGCTTGGTGTCATCTACCGCTATTGAGGAAACGGCCGTTTACATTCGGCCATTATAACTACTGTTTTTTTACCTTTTCACGACCGGAATCCATATTTCACTGCGAAACGTCGGCGACATGATATCTTTGTTTTCGTTCCACAAAATCTCTGGCCCTTTTACTTGCTCATAACCTGACGTAGGAAACCATTCGGCGTAGATTCGTCCCCAAATATTTTGCAGTGTGTCGGGAAAAGGTCCCACCGACTCAAATACCGCCCAGGTATAGGCAGGTACTTCAAGCCGTATCAGATTTTTCATTGGTGCTTTCGTCGTGGCCACACCAATATAATGATCCAAGGCACCGCCATCCAATCTGCCTTCGGAAAAATTCGTGGACGCACTGATCAAGCCCATGGGTGCAACGTTCGAAAGTGCCTTCAGCGTGGTAATCATCTCTTCATCGAGGCTTTCCCACATGGCGGCGATCTCTGGATTCACGCCCTCGTAAATGAGCGGAACCCGCCGCATGATCCCCACAATACCAAAGGCCGTTTTTTCTTCAATACGATAATTCATTTCACTTACTCCTTGAATGGTTAATTGAAAGGTCATACGTGGAAATGCCTTGAGTGACTGACCCGTGGCTCTGGCCTCGGTAGGTGTAACACCATGCAAGCTGACAAAGGCTCTGGTAAATGCATCCGGAGAACTGTAGCCATATTTAACGGCCGTATCAATTACCGTTACCGACACATCACTATGTAACAGTTCAAAAGCGGCCAGCGTTAGCCGTCGCCGCCGAATGTACTCAGAAAGTGGAATCCCGGCCAGGAAGGAAAACATTCTTCTAAAATGATATTCCGAGCACAAGGCCAGCCTTTCCACCTGCTGCATGTCAATCTCATCAGCCAGATTTTCTTCAATATAAGTCAAAGCCAGGTTCATTCTCTCCAGCGCATCCACGTTCTGATCTCCTGTTATCAATAGAATAAGGGAAGTTAACCACCCTTGCCCGACAATTTATGCCCGGTTTTGTCGGATTGGAGATGGGAAGTAGACGGCCGAACCCCTACAAAACCCCCAACTCCCGTGCCCGCGCTACCGCTTCCGTGCGGCGACTGACCTGTAGTTTGCTGTAAATATTACGGTTGTGGCCCTTCACAGTGGGCAGCGCGATGTAAAGTCGCTCCGCAATCTCACGATTGGTGAGGCCCTGCGCCACGAGTTGCAACACTTCCAGTTCGCGTTCGCTCAAGGGCTCAATAAGCGGTTGTGAAGTGGGTATAACGGGACGAGATGGTTCAGGTTCAGCTGTGCTCTTGGACTTTCCGTTTAACAATGCAGCCAACAGCTTATCCGTATAATCTGGCCTAATTCGCTGATCGGCCGCTTTGGACAACAATTGTGCCATCAAGATCCCCTCACCCACAAAAAGACGGACATAACCTTCCGGCTCAGCCAGAGTCAACGCTTGTTCCAGCGGTTTTAGTGCAGACCTGGTGTCACCCTTCATTGCCAGCGCCTGTGCTTGCAGCACCAAAATTTCAAGCACACTACCGGTTCGTCCCTCTGCTTCGGCTGCGTGCAGCAACCGTTCCAAAAGAGACAATGCCGCTTGAATTGTGCTTACGGACATGTCATGCTGGTATTGGGCGCTAAGAATTCTAGCAAGGGTGAGATGATTAAACTCTTGCAGATAACTGAGGTCATCAACAGCGGACAAATTTTGCTCAACTGCCCAGCGTTGGGCTTTATTTAACTCGCCCTGCGCCAACCAAACCCGCACCTTCAGGGCTGCTATACTGCGTATGTCAGGCACTGGCCCTCTGATATATTGGCGCTCTGCTTCTTCGAGTGAATCAAGAGCCGCGTCTAGCTCCCCCTCTGCCGCTTTGATTTTTGCTCCCGCCACGTACCAGCGGAAGCTCCAGCGTGGCAGCGCCGCCTCTGCCCCCAGTTCTTTGCTGAGCCGCAGATTTTCTTTGGCTCCTGCTAGATCGTTTTGCTCAAGGGACAATTCACTCAATCCTGTGTATAGATCTGCAGCTCCCCGCATCACAAGTTCGCCATGCGCCTGGGCAAGTTGTATCGCGTGTTGAATTGTCTTCTCCGCCAGATGGAGATGACCTTGCGCCAACTGCATATCAGCCAGAACATACGCTCCAGTAATGACAAAGAGGATGTTTCCCGCCTTCTGATAACTTTCCATAGCCTCAGCAAAGGCTTGTTGTGCTTTTGTCAGACTGCCTTCAGCCCAGTAGGCAAGTCCTAGAAGTGCAGCCGGGGTGCCACGGCGCAGATGCTCGCTTTCCGGCAAAAGGTCGAGCGCCCGTCGGGCATATTTTACAGTGCCGGGCATATCGCCAAGTGCCAGCGCAAGATAAGTACGGGCAGCGGCGATGCTGCCAGGCAAATATTGAAACTCTTCTTTGTCAGCGACAACCAGCCCAACTGCTGATTCCAGACATTTTTCAGCATCGTGCAGTCGCCTTTCAGCCGGCTCAAGCTGACCCGTGTCCAGGAAAGCCCAGGCCAAACCAAGACAAAGTACAGGTCGAGTACACACCAGTTCATCCGGCAGTTTGTTTGCCCAATCTAGCCAGGTGGCTGCCTGACGACTTCTATCCATATCAGCCCAGGCCAGCTCAATGATCCTGGCCGCCCGTTCAAAATCCGTGGCGGCGAAGGCGTGGTGGATGGCATCGGCCGTTAACCCATTTTTTTCACACCATGCGCTGGCTCGCTTGTGCAGCACAACAATTTCTTCAGGTGCATCTTTTAGCAAATGGGCTTGCAGCACATCAGCAAACAGGTGGTGATAACGATACCAATGCCGCGTATTATCCAACGGGATGACAAAGAGGTTGTTTCGTTCTAAAGTTTCCAACAAAACACTGCTTTCATCCTGATCGGTGACGAAATCGCACAAGGATCCACTTAACCGATTGAGAATAGAAGTTTGGATCAAGAAGTGCCGGATAGGCGCGGGCTGCCGATGTAAGACTTCATCGACCAGATAGTCCAAAATGTAGCGGTCATCGCCAGCGAACGCCGCAATGAAACTGTGGGCATCTGCCCTGTCTTGCAAGGAAAGCGCGGCAAGTTGCAGGCCAGCAATCCAGCCTTCGGTGCGTTTTTCCAGCGCTGTAATCTCCGCGGCTGAAAAGTCTAAACTCGTCACCTGTTTGAGGAAAACGGCCGTTTCCTCACCTGTAAAACGCAAATCAGCCGCCCGTATTTCACTCAGGTGACCGCGCACGCGCAGGCGTGACAAGGGCAGCGGCGGGTCCTCGCGGGTGGTGATGACCAGGTGCATCTGTGGTGGCAGGTGGTCCAGCAAGAAGGTGAGCGCCTGATCAATGGTGGGCGCATCGACCATGTGGTAATCATCCAAGACAAGCGCAAATTCTTGGGTAACGGCCGTTATCTCATTGAGCAGTGTCGTCAAAATCGCTTCAGACGCAGGCATTTGCGGCGACTCAAGCATACGCAGCGCCCTTTTTCCGAGTGATGGACGATGAGTTTGTAGCGCAGCGATGAGGTAGGTTAGAAAACGGGTGAGTTCACTATCTCTTGCGTCCAGAGATAACCAGGAAAACGGCCGTTCTCCCTCTGCAATCCATTCACTGACCAACGTTGTTTTGCCAAAGCCCGCCGGAGCGGAGATAAGGGTCAGTTTACGGTGCAGCCCCGTGTTGAGCTTTTTGATGAGATGAGGACGAGGAACCAGAGACGGCCGTAATCTAGGTACATATAATTTTGTTTGCAGTAAGTCATCAAACATAGGCACAGTATACTGGAAGAGTTAACGGGTTGACCAGAATTAAGTGATGCTTAATTTTGGTCTACCAACAGAGTCTCATCTAACCAGTTATCGATGATCATCATAGCAGCAGCGCTTTCTACAATGCTGGTATGATTCTCGCCGTCAATGATGTGTACTTCCCCATCGCTGTACTGGGTCACGGCCGTTGGGAATTGATCGGCGACAAACGCTTCATCTTGACTGCCTACGACCACCAGCATGGGTGCGTCAACGGCCGTTAAAGCCGCCGCATAATCTGTTGGTGAGGAATTGACCATCGCCCGATAGCTGTAAGTATGGGTTGCCGTGTCCGGCACATTAAAGAAAAGCGTATCCTGTTGGTTAAGCGCCTTGATACCTACCGCATTGAGCATCGTCAGCCCAATCAGGCGTGGCACGTGCAGTTGGGTATAGGCGGCGGCAAAATCAGCCGTTTCCGGCTCTAACTGAGGCATTGTGGGCGCATTGGTTCCCAGATGGGGCGCAAACAACAGATAGCCATCCACAGCCGGCGCCTCAGTTAACTGAGCAAATTGCAGCAGAATGAAACGGCCGTTTGGCTGCTCAGAACGAATGGCAGTAAGCACATCGGCCACATCATCTTCATATTGACCAATGTAATCCACATCGCCAGCTGTGCCGCCAGATTGACCATGCCCCCGTAAATCGAGGGCAATCACCTCGACGCCACTGGCCTCGCGCAGTCGCTCGGCACTCAAATTAAAGGCAGCACTGTCAGAAGTGACGCCATGCAGCAGCAAGATGGTCGTATCTGATTCGGCTGGAAACTGGCGGGCGAACAATGTTTCACCATCTCGCGTGGTGAACTGTCGCGGCGTAAAATCGGCCGTGGCTCTACCTGCCACGGGGAATGGCGCCACCGGGAAGGTTGGCTCTTGTAAAAATGTCAGTGTCACTGCTGTGATAAAGTAAAGGCTGATTAAAACGGCCGTTAAAATAAGCGCAATTCGTAAAAGTTTTTTCATCGTAGAAATCTCCTGGCTAAATTTGTTTGTTATAAGGTCAGCAGACCGGTTAGTTGGTATTGGCATAAAAATCCGAAAGTATGGTTTAGGAATATTGCTATTTCCGGTTACGCAGGATTTTATCCTGCAATTTCTGAATGTAATGCACTTTGCGCTTAAAGTAAAAAAAGCAGCAGGATTAACAGTGCCGTTACCAGCGTGGCAACGGCCGTTCGGATTCTGTTCCACTGATTCCACCGGGGTTCAAAGCTAAGACGCGCATCTGCCTGGGTCGATGCGTTCATTTTTCCGACATCCAGCGTTTGTAACTGGTTATTCAGAGGCACATTAATTAGGATTGTCGGCAATTGAACGCCGAAGATATAAAGCGCCGTTGCCATCAACAGGAGGCTTTTACCGACCAGGTCTAGCTGCCCAAAACCTAATACTGTTGCCATCAACAGGGTTAAAGCAGAACCCATCCAAACGAGTATAAAGAGGGGCTGATTATTCTGAATCACACCATCTATCACTTGAAAAGCGCGAATAAACTCATCGTCGTTTAGCGACTTAATGCCGGGCATGGTCACAATAGCAAAGGCAAACAGCAGTCCGGCTACCAGGGCGCAGAACAATGTCGCCAGAATTAAGATGATAGGGAATAAGGTTGAAGTTAACATGTAAAATTTCTCCTTTTGTGAATTTTGTTTGGATTATGTGAAAGCGGAAAATAACTTAAAAACAATAGACATCTTTTGCGCTTTCACTTGAGTAAACTGCGATTTTACACCTTGGTGTTTCAAGAAATTTTCCGCAGTTTACTTAATCGCCGAGTATGGTTGCGCTTGAATGGTGATATGCTGGAACGATTGGCTGCTTTTTCTGCTGCGAATCTGTGGGTAGAAAAACCTTTCTTTTGCGGGCAACGATGAGGACAGCTGCACCTAGCCATACCAGGCCATTCAGCGCAACCAGTCGTATATCTGCGAGGGCATCCTGGAGAATGTAGAACCCAACATTCACCCCGGAATGAAACAGCGTCGCCAAAATTACGTTATAGTTAGTACCTTGAAGCAGCCAGGCCATCACTGCCGAATAGCCAATCGTGGATAACACAAAGAACAACATATAGATGAGACCATATTGGAAGTTTCCGATATGCCATACACCCCAGAGCGTGCCAACGAGCAGGAAGCCAGTGACGCCGTTTATCTGCTTTTCCAGCAGGTTTTGCGCGTAACCGCGCCACCCCAGCTCTTCACCGAAAGCGCCCAGTAGAATGCCGGCCAGCATCATCATGAATGCAGTTGCCCCGATGGGAGTTACGCTGACGGGCGCGACGGCCTGACTGTAAACAAAGAATAGAATCACCGGAACAATGAGGGGGATTCCAACTGCCGCGATATATTTCCGGGGCTGGATACCCTTGAACGTCAGTGAAAACTTTACCCCATCTTTGCGGAACAACCGGATCATGACAAGGGCAGCCAGTCCTGGCCCAAACTGCGGCAGTGAAATCTGAGTGGTATCAATGCCCAAGAACTGCTGTACGATTGCCAAAAGAATCGTGAATACAAACGTAATAACAAAAAACAAGCCAATCTTTCTGAAAACTTTCATCATCATCTCCTTGAAATTAGTTGGACAATTTAGGTGTTGCCCGCATGTAGGTATCATCTGTCAACTGCTTCAACATAAATTCAGCCACATCTGCCACCGAAATTTTCAGGGTGATGGCCTTGTCGGTTGCGGCAAAGCCGTGGCGATAAGCGCCGGTACGGTCGCCATCAGTCAAAGCACCGGGGCGGACAATAGTCCAGTCGAGATTACTTTGCTTGATGAACGCCTTTTGGCGCTTGTGGTCGGGATTAACTACATCCCCCTGCGTGATTTTTAGATTCGGATGCTTCTATTCAACCTTGTCTGGGTTGCGGGCGAAGGCGGTTACAGTGTGGCCCTGTTCGAGTGCCTGTGCGACAACTTCGCTTCCTATGGCGCCGAAAACAACTACGTTCATTTGTATTCTTCTTGTATAAATGCTTTACTTTGTTTGGCTGTCTTTCAGACGCTTAACCGAAATCAGCGGCAGGCCCAGGTCCCGAATCTTCCGTAGCAGGCCATGTAGGGCGGCTTGGTCAAGGACTGGCCCGGTCAGGCAGGTGATGCCATTTTCGGTCAGGGTGAGGGTGAATCCCTCGAATTCTGCTTCCCATATGGGGCTGAGATGGCCCTCAAGTTTGATTTGGTAGGTTGGTGGTGTCTGCATCATTATCTCATTCATCTGTATGTCTTGAATATGGTCTTAGTCTATAAAACTAGCGGGTTTCAGTCGGCCATCGAAAGTTCTATTTGGGGGTGTATTGTCTGGTTCTAACGGCCGTTACTCAAGCATCTTTGATTCTTCATTTGATAGTTTGAAATATACGGAATGTGCCCAAGAGTGAATTGCATCCCAATCACGATAATCCCCCTCCCGAACACCGTTTACGGTTGTG
>CAYGMR010000082.1:0-4438 GCA_964350725.1 uncultured Ardenticatenaceae bacterium
TCAAATTCATAATCATGGAAATCGGGATGGCCATTATACCAGGCTACAAAATCTGTGGCTGGATGATGGTTCTTTAAATCTGCACCAGGGATATTTAAATAACGATCTGTTTGTGCGCCAGTTGTAAATATGATTTGGTGATAATGGTCTTGCAAATCAGCAATAGATATATCTTTGCCGATTTCGACATTGCCAAAAAATCGGAATCCTGACCTCTTAGCGATACGGTCGAATAGTTTTGTAACGGATTTTATTTTTTGATGATCTGGCGCAACCCCAGCGCGTACAAGGCCAAATGGGGTGGGGAGGCGATCGTACAAATCGACTTCAACAACCAAATCTGTGTGTTTAAATAGATGCTCGGCAGCATAAAAGCCGGTTGGGCCAGCACCGATGATTGCAACCCGTAAGGGGTTTCCTGCTATTCCTACTTGTGACATTTAACTTTCATCCTCATCCAATAGTTGGGTTTCTAATGTATCGATCTCGCCACGGAACACATCGCGCTGAATTTTGATCACGTCACCTATCGAAATGATCCCGATCAACTTGCCTTCATCTACAATAGGCAAATGACGGAAACGGCCGTCTGTCATCGTGTTGGCTACAGCCATCAAATCATCTTGTGGTAAACCCACTTTAACATTGCGGGTCATAACATCTTCTACGTGCAACGCCAGCACATTGTCATCGGTTGCGGCTTGCCGTACCACATCACGCTCAGAGATGATACCGATGAGTGCGCCATCTGCATCGATAACCAATAAGACGCCGATATTGTATTCTGCTAAACGAGAGACGGCCGTTTTTATCGAATCTTGTGGTGTTATCGTAATTACACTACCAACTTTTGTAGCCAAAATATTTCGAACTTTCATAGGGGTACTCCTCTGTAAATCGAATTGATAATTCGATACACGATTTGCCAAATCGCGCTGCGGTTTTCATTTGTTCGTGGTGCGCCGCAGCGCGTGATGTCTCCTGTAGAACTGATCTTTTGGAGTTATACACCGTTTTGCTATATTGCGTATTGCGTTGATGAAGAGCGTTACGAACTACGCAATACGCAATATTAGGTTTTAACTCCTGAAGACCCTAAAGTAATGAATAGATGCTTTAACCGCCACCCATCGCGCCGCAGAATGGACAACCGCCATCCGGACGGACAATTGCGTAACCTGCTTGCGGGTCACCATTGGGGTCATAATGGGTAAAATCGACATTGAAAATGATCATCAAGCGTACTTTGCCACTATTTGAGGACAGCGCAACCGCCTCAGATAGCCATTGTGCATGTTCGTTGATTGAATTATCGGCAGCCCAACCAAAGTGAGGTGAAATGCCACCATACCCATCGGGTGTGACATAGCCCAACTCAGTGAAACACACGGAGCGACCAAATGTATTGTAGTATAGGTTGAGTGTTGGCCAGAAATACCAACTGTAATGGCTGCCTGCTGGATGACCGCTGGTTGCATTTGGCGAGGTTGCCCCTGCATTGTGATGCACGCCCATGCAATCCATATAACGTGAGGCACCAGCCGCAGCCATGCCCGCGATGTAACGATCATCGGCCCAAGCGTTGGTACCGTTGTCAAAACCGGTTGGTGCCGGCGCACCGCCAATAACCAAGATGTTCGGATTGACAGATTTAATCGCATTATAGGAAGGCGCCAGCATGTTGTTGACATAAGACGATGGATCGATTTCGCCCGCGGGCCATTCAAAATCAATATTCATCTCATTCCAAATTTCAATGCCATCAGGACCGAGTGCGGCGACGCCGCGCAAAAATTCAACATAGGAGGCAAAATCAATGCCGCCAGGCGCGGGATATGTATTTGCGCCGGGAATCGAAAGTAAGACTTTGAAACCGCTGGCGTGGGCATCGTTGATACGACCAGCAACCGCGTCGGGTGAATCGCCGGGCGACCATTTGTGTTGGAATTTGACCCAGTTCATGCCGATATTTTTCATTAACTCTTTATTGGCGAAACTTTGGGTTTGGCCACCATATTCGAAGCCGCCGGAGAAGTTGGGGGCTGCGACTGGGGCTGCTGGCGGCGCGACGGCAGGCGCTGCTGCTGCGGGTGCGGCTGATTCTGCGACGGCGGGTGCAGCAGCTTGTTGTGCTGGTGCGCCAGGTACTTGTAACACCTTGCCGATACTGAGAACGTAAGGTTCAGCTAGATCGTTAAGGTCAGCTAAAACCAGGTAATTGGTACCGAAATTATTCGCGATTCCAGACAAGCTATCACCAGCTTTTACTGTGTAGGTGCCAGCAGCAGACGCTGCGGCTGCTGCCACCGGGGCCGCTGCTTGTGCAGGTGCAGCAGGTGCTGCTGGTGCGGCGGGTTGTGCAGGTTGCGATGCGGGTTGTGTGCCTGCTTCGAGGCCCTCTGGAATGCGAATAACCTGGCCAACTTGAATCACATAAGGAGCTTCAATCTCGTTATATGCTGCGAGAACCAGGTAGTTCGTACCAAAACGAGCCGCGATACTCGAAAGGCTTTCATTTGGTTGGGCAGTGTAGCTGGTTTCGGCGAATACGGCCGTTGCCGACAACATCACCAAACACAAAGTCAAAAATACAATTAACCGACGAGCTTTTTTCATGAATAATCTCTCCTTGTAGCAAAGTGGCAAAGTTCTTTAGTGGCAAAGTTTAGGTATACTCGACTTTACCACGCTGCAACTTTGCAACTGTGGTTACTCTTCAAGAATATTATTAGTAACCTACTAAATTATAGGCATCCTACCCAATTTCACAAGGTTAATCTATCATTGGCAGTATACGATTGACCACTGGCACTATTTACCGTCTACCATTATTATAAGGAACTTACTATGTCCAACGAAAATCCTCCCATGCAAATTTACAATAATATTTTAGAAACAATTGGTGACACGCCGCTAGTACGACTAAATTCGGTTGTTGGTAACTTACCTTGCACGATACTTGCAAAGGTCGAGTTTTTTAATCCCGGCGGTTCGGTAAAAGATCGCATCGGATGGGCTATGATTGAGGAGGCAGAACAAGACGGCCGTCTCAAACCAGGCGGCACCATTATCGAATCGACATCTGGTAATACCGGCGTTGGGCTGGCAATCGCGGCAGCAATCAAAGGATATCGCTGTATTTTTGTGATGCCCGATAAAATGTCGCAGGAGAAAATCATGTTGCTGCGTGCTTTTGGCGCCCGGGTTGTGGTTACACCTACCGCTGTAGAACCGGATGATCCGCGTAGTTATTATTCTGTCGCGGATCGTCTGGTGGCAGAAACGCCCAATTCTATTTTGGCCAACCAATACCATAATCCTGTCAATCCCCAGGCACATTATGAAAGCACTGGCCCCGAAATTTGGCAGCAAACCAACGGCAACATCACCCATTTTGTGACAGGTATGGGTACTGGCGGCACAATTTCAGGTGTCGGCCGTTACCTCAAAGAACAAGATAGTTCTGTGCAAATTATTGGCGTAGATCCAATTGGATCGATTCTCTATGATTTGCATCGGAATGCGTCGGACTATAAAGCTGATGGCTATAAAGTTGAAGGCATTGGTGAAGATTTTTTGCCTACCACGACAGATTTCAGCGTCGTTGACCATATTGTGCAGGTATCGGATCGTGAAAGTTTTTTGATGACGCGCCGTTTGGTGCGTGAAGAGGGGATTTTTGGCGGCGGTTCGTGTGGTGCGGCCGTTGTGGGGGCGCTTAAATATGCGCGTGAACAACAATTAACCGAGGATGATGTGATGGTGATCATCTTGCCGGATTCTGGTTCGCGTTACTTGAGCAAGGTGTTTGATGATGATTGGATGCGTGAAAATGGCTTCCTGGAACGTTCCTGGGTTGATATTCGTGCGCGTGATATTCAGGCTGCTAAGCCAGAACGGCAGGTGCACACGGCGCGACCAACTGATAGTGTGCGCGATGTGATTGCGACGCTGAAAGCGTATAATGTGTCGCAGTTACCAGTGGTGGATGATAACGGCCGTTTGCAAGGCATTGTCACCGAGATCGATCTACTTAATCATATGTTGCTCACCAACCACCTCAGCCACGACAGCAATGAAACCATCGCCAGTATGGTGGATGGCAATGTGCCCATTGTGAGTCCGCATACCAATTTGGAAACGTTGATGGCGTTCTTTAGCAATAGAACGGCCGTTGTCATCGCTTCCGATAGCAATATCCAAGGCATTCTGACGAAGATCGACATTTTGGATTATTTGTCCACGCAGGTGCGCTAAATTCAAAAGCAGGTACATGGCATAGGCACGGAGGATATTGTGGTTTACTCAGCTCCTTTTTTCTCCGTGGCTCTCTATGTATTCTCCGTGTTAGGGCGTTTGTATACTCTAGATTTCTGCCACAAATTTATACGAATTAATGCTTAAAATTCGTGCAATTCGTGCAATTCGTGGCGAAAGG
>CAYGMR010000082.1:4448-15021 GCA_964350725.1 uncultured Ardenticatenaceae bacterium
TCATTTCACTAAACTTATAATTTGTTCTATACTTCCAACTATGATTGCAGAAACGGCCGTTAAACTCAGAAATAATATTCAAAAAGTGATCATTGGCAAGGCTGAGATCATTGACTTAGCTCTAATCGCCATGTTGTGCGAAGGGCATTTGTTGTTGGAAGATGTGCCCGGTACGGGCAAAACGACACTGGCAAAAACGATTGCTGCTTCGTTGGGATGCAGCTTCAAGCGCGTACAATTCACGCCCGACTTGCTGCCTTCTGACCTGACCGGTATCTATTATTACAACCAAAAATCACAAGAATTCGAGTTCCGTGCGGGGCCGATCATGTCCCAGATTTTGCTGGCAGATGAAATCAACCGCGCCACACCGCGTACCCAATCCGCTTTGTTAGAGGCAATGAGTGAGAGCCAGGTGACGGTGGATATTGAGACGCATAAACTGCCACGGCCGTTTCTCGTTCTCGCTACCCAAAACCCAGTAGAACTCGAAGGGACCTTCCCGCTGCCCGAAGCCCAACTCGATCGCTTCTTGATGAAAATCGCCATTGGTTACCCCACTGAGCAAGGCGAAAACGATATTTTGCTGCGTTTTGAACGCATTGATCCGCTTGACAGTCTTGAACAGGTCGTCGCGCCTACAGAAATTCTGACCATGCAGGACGAAGTACGGACTATACGTGTCGAAGATTCTCTGCGTCAATATATCGTCGCCATTTGTCGCGCAACCCGCAACCATGAAGATATTGAACTCGGTGCCAGCCCGCGTGCAACGATGGCACTTTATCGCACCTGTCAAGCCTTGGCCGCTATCCGTGGTCGTGATTTTGTGATTCCTGATGATGTCAAAACAATGGCCCCGCATGTGCTCACCCATCGCCTGATTATCAACCCGCAAACGCGCTTACGCGGCCGTACACCGGCAGATGTCATTCGTGATGTGGCAAAAACGGTACCTGTACCGGTTGAAGAATAGATAGCTTGTCAGCTTCTCAGCGAATCAGCCAGTCAGCCTGACAAGCAGAATTGCTGACAAGCTGAATGGCTAATCAGCTGAATTGCTAATAAAATGACCCACAACGTACCCGAACTAGATCTGGTCATCCGCAAGGACAAGGCCGCCGAACAGCGTGAAGCGCGTCAGCGTATGCTTGAGGCCGCCTGGGCTGGCGAAAAAATTGATGTGGCCGACATGGCCCGTTTGCGCGGTGCTATCATTCGTGAAGATCGTGACAGCATCTTTAGTGACACCTGGATTTTCGTCTCCCTGGTCATCCTGATTGCTGGCTTTTTGATGGATTACAACGCCGCATTGCTTGCTTTGGGCGCAATTTTGCTGTTGATCGTGGGGGTGAGCAGGCTGTGGCGCAATCTGGCGCTGATTGGCGTCACCTATGAACGTGAATATGATCGCACCCACGCCTTCCCCGACGAACCTATCGAGATGACACTCACGATCCGTAATGATAAACCCCTGCCGCTTACCTGGCTGCGTTTTCAAGATGAGCTACCGGTTTCACCCGAAATTGAGAATCACATTTCACAAATTGCCACAGAAGTGGCTGGCCGTTATTATCTGGTCAATTCTTATTGGATGCAGCCGCGTGACAAATTAACCCAACAGGTCACCTTACAATTTCCTGTACGCGGCTATTACACCATTGGGCCGGTCAGTTATAAATCCGGTGATGTTTTCACCTTATTCACAATCGAACGTACCCATCGCCTGGTCGATACGATTGTCATTTATCCACAAGTTTACCCGTTGGAAGCGTTGGGTTTGCCGGCCAAAGAGCCATTTGGTGACATTAAAGTTAAACGCAGTTTGTTTACTGATCCCATTCGCACACAGGGCATTCGTGATTATCAACCGCAAGATCGCTTTCGTGATATCCATTGGAAGGCGACGGCACGACGTGGCCATTTACAAACCAAGGTGTATGATCCTTCTACCGGCATGACGATGGCTGTATTTTTGAATGTGGCCACGATGCCGCGTCATTGGATGGGCTATAATCCGGAATTGATGGAACAGGTCGTCAGTGTGGCGGCTTCGGTGGCAAATTATGGTATTCAGCAAAGTTGGGGCGTGGGTATGTATGCGAATGGGGCTGTGCCTAATTCTGACCAACCGATTCGCGTGCCACCGGGACGGTCGCCGAGCCAACTGCTACATATCCTTGAAGCGTTGGCGGCAGTGACTGAGTTTGCGACATCAACTATCGAATATATGATTTTGCGTGAAAGTCCCAATTTGCCCTGGGTAGCAACGATTGTTTTGGTTACGGGCATTGTCACGGAAGAGATAATGATCGCGCTTTTACGGCTTAAGGAAGCGGGACGACGTGTTGTGTTGATTTCGTTGGATGCCGAACCACCGCCTCCAGGTCTGGGTTCGTTACTTACTTATCATATACCTCCTGGCTCACCTGCTTTCCAAAAGGATGGGAACTTGACAACGGCCGTAACGGCCGCTGCTTTAGATGCTGTTTCAACATCTGATACGGCCGTATTAACGTTAGAACCCCTCAAAAATAATTCATGATTACGAGCGTGAACATGACTACGATTCCTGTAGCGGCGAGCAACGAAAAACCTGTTGTGCAAGCGGCCTGGCATTTTGTCAAACAAGAGCTGTTGTATTTGTGTTGGGCGTTGATGGATACGGCCGTTATTACCCCATTATTATTGTTGACCATGCCTTGGGCGCGTTTTTGGCCGGTCGGCGTGATGACAATATTTGTGTTATTACTTATTTTGCTGCCTTTTAATCTGGCCCGATTGATGAGTGCGCTGGCAATGAGACCCGCACGACAACGTTTGCTGCTCATCGCAGTTTTCTTTTTTACGCTGCTGTTGGCATGGCGTATGGTTTTATTTGCGCCACGCCCGTTTTCGGAGTTTGACTGGTTGGTTGAAGCGATTTTGAGTATTGGCAGTCCGACTGACGCCATTTGGGCGCGTCAATTGATACTCTTTGTCACCGTGTTTGTTGGTTTTTGGCGCGGCTTGCGGCTTGTGAGGCTGCGGCCTGAAATCCGAAAGATCGGATTGCGCTTACGCCTGGGAGCGATTGCATTTAGCGTGATTGCCGTCATTTCTATTGGTGAACAGCCATTCTGGAGTCCTGTAGGTTTCATTCTACTTTACTATTTGGTGGGATTAACGGCCGTTGCGTTGGTGCGTGCGGAACAGGTTGAATTTGAGAATACGGGTATGTTTTCCGGTGTGAGTCCCAGATGGGTGGGCATGGTCGCTTTGACCAGTTTGATCATCATTTCGGCAGCGGGCATTTTTACACTGCTGCTCACGAATGAAAATGCCGGCCGTGTGGCTAGTTGGGGTGCTCCGATTTGGACGGCCGTATTGTTAGGAACGGCCGTTGCGCTGCGCACATTGGGTTACTTGTTTTCGCCTGTACTGTATGTTTTTGGCCTTGTTTTAGATGCGTTGATCAATCTGTTAGATCGTTTATTGAGCGGTTTGATTGAAATGTTCCAGCAAGGATTTAATCCCGCTTTATTAGAGCCTGCCAAAACCGAGGGCACTGGCCAGGAAGAACTAATAGAAACAGTTACCAGAAGTTTCCCGACCAGAGAAATATTTATCGGCGTCATTTTGGTTGTGGTTGTGATTGTGGTGATTATTTTGTTGACACGTTTATACCGTCAAACTGCCACAGCCACGCGTCAACGTGATTTTAGCCAGGTGGGGAGCCGCGAACGTACCAGCAGCCTTAGCTTGGGACAGCGCTTACTTAACCGCCTGGGCCTATTCCGCAATTGGCGTGCGGCGGGCACTATCCGGCGTATTTACCAAGATATGTGTCAGGCTGCCACTGGTGCGGGCTTCCCACGTGGTGAATCTCAAACACCCTACGAATATTTGAAATTGTTAGCCGAAGTTTGGCCTGAAAATACCGCCGATAGCCAACTCATCACCCAGGCCTATGTCAAAATCCGCTATGGTGAACTTCCCGAAACTGAGGAAGAGTTCACCCTGATAAAAGAAGCATGGCAGCGTTTAGAACATACCCCGCCAATGAGTCTTAACTGATAGCCAGAACTGCTTGGCGAAAGGTTTCACTCTCAAATATTGCGCAAGTTCTTCCACCCTATCTAAAAACCGATCATTTTCTAACACAACTTGGTTCAAAAAAAAGAAAGTTCGGAGACCGAATATGTTAAATAGATTGTCAAAACACGTATACTGGCTAGCACCAGATGAAACCACTGATAGACCGACATTGGGCGTTATCGTTGGTGACGAGACAACCTTGATTGTTGATGCTGGCAATTCACCAGCACACGCCAATCTGCTTTTAGATGAAATAGCAAAACGTCAAATTGTTGCGCCTAAATATTTAGTGCTCACACATTCTCATTGGGATCATGTCTTTGGCGTTGCAGCCTTTGATGTAACTACATTTGCAAGCCAAGAAACACAAGCCATTGTTGCAGAAATGGCCACGCTAGATTGGAGTGATGCTGCCCTTGATCGGCGGGTTGAGGATGGGACTGAAATAGAGTTTTGTAGAGATATGATAAAAGTTGAACTGCCTGAGCGGTCAAATTTGCAAATCAAAACGCTGGATATTGCGTTTACAGGCCAACTTGAGTTTGACCTTGGCGGGCTTAGTTGTATCGTTAAACATGTAGGTGGTGATCACGCCTCGGATTCAACTGTTGTGTATGTACCAGAGGATAAGATTATTTTTCTGGGCGACTGTTTGTATGAAGACTTGCACCATGGTCCGCGCAATTATACGATCCCAAAACTTTTTCCATTGATTGATGAAATCATGAGCTTTCAGGTGGATTATTATGTTTGGGGACACCATCCAGAGCCGATGCCTAAAGTAGAGATGAGTGCGTTTGTAGATTTGTTAAAATCGCTTGGCGAGTTGGTTGAACAGGTAGGGGACGATCGTGATTTGATCCTGGGTGAGTTGCAAAAGGGAGCCGTCGAATCCCTAGATGAAGAGTCCGTTGAAATTGTCGATGCATTTTTGGCTGGATTAAGGCGTTATTGATTCGATTTTCCTGTGTATCTGTTGCTTGCATATTGTTTTGTTCCTGTAATTGCGGAGTGTGGTAGATAACTTTTATAAACACAGACAGAAAGGAGTTCGTTAAATTTTCTGTTTACCCTCCTTTCTGTTCGTGTTTATATCTTTTTGCCAGGCATTGTCTTGGCGTTTAAATTAGTCACCTGCTGTTGGGGCAACGGCCGTTTCTCGATTTTCTTCTACTTGTACATTACGCGACATGGCAAATACCATACTGGCCACAATGCCAATAAAGGGGGCATTCAAGGTATGTAGGGCTGAAAGAAGTGGCAAGCCATTGCGGCGTGCTTCCATCAAAAAGGGTTGCAGCAAAATCAAGAAAAAGAGCAGCCCCGTCCGAGCGATAATTGCTTTGGGCAGTCCGGCAATCGCGGCGCAAATCAAGGCCAGCAATGCAGCCAATAACATGGCAAGGCCAAAGAAAACGTGTGCATCCGGTGTGTCAACCACACCTGCGTGCCAAACACCTGCCAAAAACATCTGGAAAAAAACCCCTACTGCAATAAACAGTGCCAAAACTTTATGAATACGAGCGAATGTTGTTTTCATGATTTACCTCCGAAAACTGAATAATGATTGATAAAACAGAGTTGCTTCAAATTATTGATTGGAATCTGGCGAATTCTAGAGTTGTCAAGTTTCTACCACGAGTAGCGTGTGTACAAATTGATCATTAAACTTGACAACTCTCTTTAAAAATGCTGTGTTCAGTGAGAACTAACAACAGCTTTCTCACTTAGCTGGGTGGTCTTGCTGCGCTGTAAGACCACAATACCGGCTGCAATCGTCCAACCCAGGCCAACCGGCAAGATTAGTAAGCCATAGGTTAAGAGGCCACTGCCTCCTGTCAACATAGCGATGGCGTTTAGTAAACCAGCGATAATGGCCACATACCCCCATCTCACAAGCCACGTGGGTACCCATTCATCGCGACCCGCCAGAGAAATCAAGGCTGGGCCACAAGAGAGGATGAGAATGGTAGCAATCCAATCGGCACGAGAGGCAAACCAACCTACAACTTCAGTCAACAAAACGGCCGTTGGTGAATTGTCTGGCGCAATTTGTACAACTATTGTCAACCAGGCTACATAAGCGGCAATGACCAGTGGTACGCTAATCCAATAACTATACCTGGCGATCTGGGCCATCATCTGCCGTTGTTCACAGAGGGCTGCCAACGCTGTTCCCGCAACACCAAAGATAATCACACCGATAATCCATACGATTAGATTTGCCGTCACCATCTGGCTGGCCGCACCTGCCGTTGTCAAATAACTTGCTGTATCGCCGCTGGCGAGTGCCAGATCAAGATCGGCTCCTGAGGCGATACCTAGTGCGGCACCTACGATCATGATAAGTGAACCGCCAATAGCGGAGTATGCTCCCAGTCGTGTTGTGAAATTGATGTTTTTGTTGTTCATTAAATTCTCCTTTTGTGTATTTTTGTTATAATAATTTTGTATTTGTGGACGTCACCGTTATTTATGTGACCATCATAGCGAGGCACTCTATAGAAACTCTATATTTTTCTTTCTAAAAAAATGAAACAGCCTGAATTGACAATTTCTTTGCTCGGTGGATTGACACTTTTGCACAACGGCACGGCCGTTACCGGTTTTGCCTCGCGTAAAGTTGAAGCCCTCTTTGTTTATCTGGTTTGCAATCCGCAGCCGCAGCCCCGCGAAGTTGTGGCCACGCTCTTGTGGTCGAACAATGACCAATACAGTGCTTTGGCTAATCTCAGCGTAGCGCTTTCCAGCTTGCGTAAGCAGTTAGCGCCTTACCTTGTGACCACACGCCACACCATTGGCTTTAATACCGAGGCAGATTTCACACTAGACACGGCCGAATTCGAGCATGCCATCACTCAGGCCAGAGCCGATCAGAAGCGGCGTGGTAAATTGAGTCGTGCGAGTGCTGTGCAATTGGCAACGGCCGTTGCCCTCTACAATGGTGACTTTTTGGCTGGCTTCAACATTCGCAAGGCGCCTGAGTTTGAAGCCTGGGTGCTGCTGCAGCAAGAGCATCTGCGCCAGATGCTGCTGACGGCGCTCGCTAATTTGATTGATTTCCATCAGCAGCGCGGACAATTTGGCAGCAGTATTCGTTATGCCCAACAGCTGTTAGCTGCCGATCCGCTGCAAGAAGGCGTGCATCATCAATTGATGCTCCTGTTCATGCAAAACAATCAGCGTGCCGCCGCCTTGGCACAATATGAACAATGTGTCCGCATTTTAGAGGAAGAGTTGGGCGTGGAACCGGATGCAGAAATAGCTGCGTTGTACGCCACCCTTGTCGGTGAGGGTGAACAGGGGCACAAGGATGTAGAGGTGATTTTTCCTGCTGCATCCCGTCCTAGCGCTGCCCCGCTGCACAATCTACCTGCGCCCACAACCAGCTTCATCGGCCGCCAAGCAGAATTGAGTCATATTGAGGCCTGGCTGGCCACATCAAACGGCCGTTTACTGACCATCTTCGGTCCGGGCGGCAGTGGCAAAAGTCGTTTGGCGCAGGAAGCTGCGCGCAGTTATCGTGGTGAGTTTGCCGATGGCGTCTGGTTTGTCTCCCTTGTTCCGCTTTCAGATATGGATGGTGTCGTAACGGCCGTAGCCACAGCCATCGGCCTTAATTTTTCTGGCAAGGAAACCCCAGATGCCCAACTGCTCAACCATCTGATCAGTCGCGAAATGTTGCTGGTGTTGGATAATATGGAGCATTTACTCACGCCCGCGCTGCTTAACTTTATCACTCAACTTACAGAGCAAGCACCTGATTTACGGCTCCTCATCACTTCGCGTGAACGCCTACGCCTGGCAGCCGAGGCACTTTTAGACATTTCTGGTTTACCATTTCCAGCAGCCACTGATACGCCAACACAAATTGCTGATTACCCCGCCGTACAGCTTTTTAACAATCGTGTGCAGCGTATTACAACCGGAAACAATTTAGATCAACAGGAAACGGCCGTTGCGCACCTCTGTCAGCTTGTCGGTGGGCTGCCCTTGGCATTGGAACTGGCCGCAACCTGGACGCGCGTCCTTTCTGTTGCCGAAATAGTGACCGAAATCCAACGCGGTTTGGATTCACTAACTACCACCTTGCACGATGTACCCACTCGTCATCGCAGTTTACGTGCTGTCATCGAATCTTCCTGGCAGTTGCTGTCCTCTCAAGAACAAATATTGTTTGCCCGTTTGTCTGTTTTTCGTGGCGGGTTTACGCGCACGGCAGCACAAACAGTGGCGAATGCCACGTTGCCGCAGCTGATGGCATTGGTAGATCGTTCTTTCTTGCGCCTTGACGCTGATCAACGCTTCCGCCGTCATCCACTGCTGCTGCAATTTGGGCAAGAGCAGTTGGCTGCGCAGCGAGTTGAACAGACGAGCGCACAAGCCGCACACGCCCACTTTTTTGCCGATTTTGTGCAAGCTTGCGAACCAGACTTGCCTGGCGAAGACGCGCCCCAAGCGCTGGATGCTATTGGGGTGGAGCTGGAAAATATCCGCGCCGCCTGGCAGTGGGGGCTGGCCCAGATGGAAATTTCTATATTGGATAAACTGGTTGTGGGCATCGGCCGTTTCTTTGCCGACCGCAGTCGCAATTTAGAAGGCAGTGAACTGTTTGAAAACAGCTTGAAATTAGTGCGTGCCCAGCCGGAAACGGCCGTTCACGAACAATTGGCTGCTAAAATACAGGTCGGATTGGGACACTTTTGGCATGAAAACGGCCGTTTTGCTGAAGCTGAAGCCATTCTGAAAGCGGCACTCGTACTGACCCAGCAGCACCATCTTACCCAAACGCGCATTGATTGTTTGCGACAGCTTGGTGTCGTCACCGGTGATCAAGGTCAACGTGATATCGCCCGCCGATATACCGAAGAAGCCCTACAACTGTGCCGGACAGCCGGTGATACCGACCAGATGCTGCCCATCTTGAATAATCTGGGCAACTTGTGTATCAGTGACGGTGATTATGAACAAGCGCTTGCCTATTTTGATGAAGCGATGGTGTTGGCGCAAGCATTGGGCAGCACCTTGCGTATCGCTATTTTGTTGAGCAATATCGGCATTGTTGCTAACCGGCAGAAAAATTATCGTGAGGCGATTCGCCAATGGCAGTTGGCAAACGTCAGCTTTGAGCAGTTAGGCCATCATGTCGGTTTGGCTAACGCTACCATATTGCCATGGCTTATTATAACCTTGAACAATATGATCAAGCGCTGGAAAATATCCAAGCGGCGAGCGCGCTGCATGAAAAGGTAGGCCACCGCCGTGGCCTCTCCGCTGGGCGGGCGGTTATGGGTAATATTTACCGCAAACAGGGCAAACGCCGCCAAGCACGGCGTTACTATATGGATTCACTGCGGTTGGCACAGGATGTCGGAGTCGCCTTTGTGGCAGTTGGGGTGTTGGTGGAAGTAGCTGAGTTGGAGATGGTTTATGGCAAGATGTCGCTGGCGGCTTTGCTGCTTACTTTTGCTGTACAGCATCGTGCAATTGAAGGTGCCACGCTTGAAAATGCCCGTCGGTTGTTAGATGAATTAACCGCAGCGCTGCAAGCACAGTTAATGGCTGCGGCAGAAACGGCCGCTCAATCCCATACGCTTGACTCTCTGGTTGCTGATCTGTTAAACGGCCGTTTGTGATTTAGAGCATGATTATTATGCGCTCACCTGCTTATAGATGTTGATTGAAAAATCGGCCGTTGTAGGGAAAACCGCTATAAAAACAAAAAACGCCACCTTTGCAGGTAGCGTCTTCCATTGCGCTTTCTTTCGAAACGAATTAACTAGCGTCAGCTTGCGCGCGAGCAGCGGCTAACGCAGCCATCAAACGTCCTTTACGACGTGCAGCATTACGTGGGTGCAATACATTCCTACGCGCCGCTTTGTCAAGCGTCTTGTAAGCCTGGTTTGCAGCTGTTTCCGCTTCATCAAGTTCACCCGCAGCGATGAGCTTGCGTACGGTTTTGATTTGTGTGCGGGCAGCCGCAGTATAATTGCGATTACGTTCTGTGCGCCGTGCAGTTTGCCGAATACGTTTCTTGGCAGATTGTATGTTTGCCATTTTAATGTTCCTCCGTGAATTGTCATAGAAATAAGACAATAAGACTACGGAAGCGTGAGAGTGGGAGAATGATAACATATGAAGAGGCGTTTTTCAAATAGGATCGGCCAGTTTTAAGGTTGGCTCTGTCTATTTACATACTTATGATATAACCTATAATACTTTCATTATGAACACATTTCCTGATCAGCAAAGTACAAAAGGCCGGATCCTTGATGCCGCGCTCAATATTTTTTCGCAGAAGGGTTTTTATGAGACTCGTCTGGACGAGATTGTCGATGAATCACATACCTCAAAAGGGGCGATTTATTTCCATTTTCCCAATAAAGAGCGACTGTTTATTGCTTTAGTTGACCAATTTGCTTATTTGTTAGAGCGTCGGGTTGTTGAGGCGATTGAGGTTGAAGAAAAGGGGATGGGGCGTGTGCGCGTGGCTTTA
>CAYGMR010000083.1:0-15003 GCA_964350725.1 uncultured Ardenticatenaceae bacterium
AAATTCGACATCGGGGTGGGGTGGATGTGCTTTTAGCAGCGGCATTAACTGCGCGAATTCGGCTAATGAAAAATGAGGGCTACCCAAAGCAACGACATCTATTTTAACGGCCGTTCCAGCTTCATGATCGGACACCGTGCTGAGATGGCGTAACGAGGATTGTAAATCTGTGGGTGTGATGTCGATAATTTGTTCCGGCTGTCCGCCCTGGAAAGCGTCATCAAAAGTAGCTGCTTCGGGCGTGACGCCAATTGCATGGAAGAGCGCCACAGCGCCAGATGAAGCCGAGGCAGCGCCCAATGCTTTAAGCTGATCTTCGGTCGTGTCGGGCAGCAAGCCTTCAATTACGGGGATTTTGCTGCCACTACGCGCGCCGATAAGATAGCCAAGCACCGGAAACAACACATCTTCGTGTAGTAAATTATCAGGGATATTGACCAGCCGATAAAGTAACTGTCCACGCCGGTTTGGGGTCATGTGCAGGCCGCTGGCGGGGGCGCGCCCCGTGATGGCGGCGCAAATGTCGATGAAGTCGCCATAGCGATTGGTGCGCGCACCCAGGGCGGAGTTGGCGAAGACGATGGCATTGCTTTCGGCCCACGCAATTTGGCTGCCCAGCGATGGCCGTTGCGTAGCCTGATAAGGTGCGCATGTGTAAACGGGGTGGCAGCCCATTTGTTCATACAGTTTCATCAATTTTTGGGCACGTTGGGCGATTTCGGCCGTTCCCTGAAACGCTTCGGGGTGCAATAAATCGATGGCACCAACGTTTAGCGTCGTGGGCACAACCACTTGTGCGCCGCCATCTACGAGCCGTTGGGCAAATTCAATCCCGGATACGCCATGATACAGACAGCCATCAATATGCGCGGATTCGATGTCCAACAAGCGGGGCGCGTCAAACACCTGCGCCATCGTGGTCAGGATGCGCATTGCCATTTGGACGGCGGTTCCATGTTCGCCGGCGAGCATGGCCTGGTCATGTGGAGTCAGTTCGAGTTCTGCCATGCGAGTATGCTACTGCAAATGAGTGATCATGCAAACAAAAACGGCCGTTTCGGATGGAAACGGCCGTTGGAAAATCTGTAAAGGGTTTAGATTCCTGCCTGCGCGGAGTTTGCCCCGATGAAGAAGGGGGCAGGACAGTTGAAGTTTATGCCAACTCAACCTTAACAGGCTGACGATGGATTTGATAATTGCCGCGTTTGTCTAAAACCTTGGGTACGTATTGTTCGGGAACATCCACAAAGGTGTGTTTTTCACGGATTTGGATCGCGCCCAAAACCCGCCCGGGAATATCTGCATGAAAAGCAATGGTGCCGACGACGTCGCCTGGGCGTACCCCTTGATCTTTGCCAGCACTCATGGTTAAACGCACCATACCCTTTTCTTGCGGGCGATCTTTACGGTAACTGCCGTTGTTGCCACCCGACTGCCCATTGGAGCGGCCGCCTGAATTGTTACGTGACTGGCCTCGCGATTGACCACTTCTTTGTCGGCCGCGTTGACGCGAGCCGCGTTGGTTACTTCCAGAGTAACTGCCCTCATGGACTTCGCCTATCGGGTCGATGGGGCGTTGTTTTTCTTCAGCACGCGCCAATTTCATAGCTGCAGAAGCGATATCGATGGGGTCGTAACCTTCTTCAAGCATGGACGTGATGATTTCGCGTTCACGTTTGGCACGGCCACGGCGCAGCCAAACCAACATACGCTCTTTGAGTTCGGTCTCACGTTTGGCTTTGATTTCTTCGGCGGTGGGAACGGCCGTACGTGTCATTTTTTGGCGTGTATAAGATTCGATTTTGCGTAAACGGTACAGTTCTTTGGGTGTGATGATGGATATCGCGATGCCGGTTTTGCCAGCCCGACCCGTACGACCAATGCGATGGACATAGATTTCTGGGTCTTGGGGCAAATCAAAGTTGATCACATGCGAAATGTCGTCAATGTCCAAACCGCGTGCGGCTACGTCTGTGGCTACAAGCACGGTGATTTGATTGTTGCGGAAACGGTTCAGCACTTGTTCGCGCGCATTTTGGCTTAAATCGCCATTTAACGCTTCGGCCGGGAAACCGCGTACCGATAATTCGTTGGCAAGTTCGCCGGTGCTGACGCGGGTGCGTGAAAAGATAAGCGTGCTGGTGTTATTTTCAACTTCAAATAAACGTGTGAGCGCGGCCATTTTGTCGTTGTGATTAACAACATAAAAACGTTGTTCGATGGCCGCAACGGTCATCTGGGCGCGTTCGATGGCGACTGTTTCAGGATTGGTTAAATATTTTTTAGCAAGACGACGGATGGGTTTGGGCATGGTGGCAGAAAAGAGGGCTGTTTGATGCTTCTCTGGCATTTCATCCAAAATGGATTCAATATCTTCAATGAAACCCATGCTAAGCATTTCGTCTGCTTCGTCCAGAACCACACTGCTAACCTGGCTGAGGTCAAGGCTTTTTTGGCGGATGAGATCCAATAATCGCCCTGGCGTGCCGACCACAATCTCGACACCGCGACGGAGTTGTGATTTTTGATAACCATAGGGCTGCCCGCCATACACGGCCAAAACGCGCACATTGGCGTGACGGCTGTAATCACTCATCGCCTTGGCAACTTGCATCGCCAGTTCGCGTGTGGGCGCCAGAATCAACGTTTGTACATGTTTTTGGTCGGGGATTAGATTATTGAGGATGGGTAAGCCAAAAGCGGCCGTTTTACCTGTACCGGTTTGTGCTTGGCCAATTACATCTTGTCCCGCCAACATGAGCGGAATCACGGCAGATTGGATTGGGGTGGGGGTCTCGAAACCGAGATCGGATACAGCCTGCACCAACTGCGGTTGCAGGTTTAAAGAACTAAATTCGTTTGTCATATGCTCCTACTTGTGTTTTGATGCGTCCGTTGTGGATGGCGCCCTCACGGGCAACCTTCCAAGTTTCATTCAACAGTCAACTCATCTTACAAGTAAGCACATAACCTTCTCTGCGAAGATCGTCTCACGCCGTTAACGTTTTTGTTATCCAAACAACTTGTCAGTTGTGCTTTTCCCGCGAAGGTGGGAATCCAAATGATTGGTTACCTGCCTACGCAGGTATGACAATTTGTTTGTAGATTTACGTTTTCTTACGGTAGAGTTACCCTGTTATCACAAAAATACCTGACCTATTGTGGTCAGGTAGCCATCAGGAAATCTCAAAACTAAAAAATTTTACTAAGGTTTTTATATTCGTCCCCTAGTGTAACACGATTTTGTAAAAATAGTATGAGCATCCTGGTAGAATCTCAGGGCGTTTGCATACTCGTTCTTATAGGCTTCTTTCGCCTTCGTGTAAATTAGTGAAATTTGTGGCGAAAAAAGAATAGAACGTTAGCTTCGCGGCGGATTTTGATTTTGTTTAGCTTGGGAGATTGTTTGGGTCAAGTATGATCGCTTGTTGTAATTCAGAGGTAAAAGTGTCGGTTGCCAGCCCGTAAACTTTGGTTACTTCAGCAACGGTAAATAGGGAGGCGACGGCGCACCCTGCACAAATCATTTTATGTTTTTGGAATACGGAAACTGATTGTGGCCAACGACTTAAGAGATCAGAAACGGTTAAATTGTTTAATTGTGTTTGCATGTTGTTATCTTTTGTTAAAATCGACTTTAATATATCAAATTATAGCAAGTGTTCGCGAAATTGACCATTGAGATAACCTTTTTTGTTTGAATATGTTAACATACGCTCGGTATGGATTTAGAGAAGATAATTGCCCAATGCATTCTATTTAAAGAGGTACCACTGGATGTGTGTCGTGTTGTGTTGCAAAACGGCCGTTTGATGTCCGTCAATCAGGGTGAATACTTTTTTCATCAAGGGGAAACGGCCGATACACTGTATGTGATTCTGAACGGCCGTGTCAAACTCACCCAACTAACAGATGCAGGACAACAAGTGATTGTCAATTATTTTGGTGCAGGCGCAGGATTGGGCATTATTGTCGCTTTGAGTGATATGCCCTATCCATTGTCGGCCGAAACGGTTGAAGATTGTACGGCCGTTGCTTGGAACAGCAACACCATGAAACAACTGATGCGCCAACATACCCAACTTGCATTCAATGGCATGGAAATGATCGCCCATCGTTTTGCCCAACTCCAGAAGCGCTTTCAAGATATTTCTACACAAAGAGTTGAGCAACGTGTTGCACGCGCCTTGCTGCGGCTCGTGCGCCAATTCGGCAAACGTATTCCAGAAGGGGTCATGCTGGACATGCTGCTTTCACGTCAGGATTTAGCCCAAATGACAGGCACAAATCTTTATAATGTTAGCCGGATCATGAGCAAATGGGAGCAAGCTGGCATAATCGGCCATGATCATCGAAAGGTCATATTATGTAAAGCACACGAATTGGTTCTGATTGCCGAAGATTTGGACATTTTGGCCCAATCTTCAGAATAATGCCTAGACTCCAATTCCGCGAATTTCCAAACAGCCAAATAAGTTTATCATCCGTCGCGTGAAACAATGCGTGACCAAATGGCATGAGCAAAAGCCAGAACTGCTGTCAGTTCAAATAGCCGCCCAATTACCAGCCACCAGCCCGAACCGTTTAACAGCCGGGAGCCCATAATCAATATAATACCTGCGTTTAAAAGGATAAAGGCGATATAGGCACCCTTTACATTGCCACGCCGTGGTGCTTGCCAAAAACGGGGCAATATCCAAAACGCCATCCCCAAAATGAGTTGAAGCGTCCACCCGATGAGCAAAAATTCGATATGGATAGGCAGCCAGCCCCATAAAGCTGGATGAATGGGCACACCCTTATTCGCCAATAACAAAGCGCCGATTGTAAACCCGAGAAAAAGGTAGATAAATGCGCTGCGGATATACCATTGGCTCAAACGCGGCATCTTACTCTCCCCGATACCGTGCTTTGACACGTGGCCAGGCGAGCCAGATGAATATGACGCCAGCCAGCCACTGCATGAGGGCTGAAAGTGGTAACAGCCAGCCCCAGTCTGATTGTGGATGCGTGCCTACCAATGGTTCGCCAATGACGCGCAGAAATAGACCGACATTTAATAACAGGTAGGTTGCCCAACCCAGATATTCGTTGCCACGGGGTTTGGCGCGGGTGATGATGGGGAACATCCAATAAATGACGCCGAAGATCATTTGGGTTACCCAGCCAACCATGAAAAGGTGAAAATAAGCGGGTGATAAATAGCTGACAAATGCTGGCAGCCCTATCATTGGATTGAGGGCTAGGATTAAAGACAGCAGCAAAGCTGAAATCAAACAAAATATTGCGGTTTTCAAAAACCAACGGGTTAGCGGCGGCATAAGTTTTTAGTCAAGTAGTTAAGTGCAATCAATCATGTTGTGTTGGTTAAAATGTGGCACGGTCTGGAGACACGGCCACGAGCGATACGACAAAACAAACGTATCTGTACTTAAGTAGTCGGATAGTTGCGTCGTCTCGTTGTTAGGCGTCGGTGGTTGCGATTATTTTTTCTAGGCGGATCAGTAAGGTTTCGAGTGGGAGGTTGTAATCGACGGCGGCATCACGCATTGTGCAGAAGGGGGCAATCGGACAACCAACACAGACCATTTTGAGTTCATTGAAAACAACGGCCGTTTCTGGCCACTGTTCCAATACATATTCAACAGTCATATCTGCTTGCAAACCCGTACTCATAGCATACTCAAGAAAATAGATAGTTGAGGCAAGCCATATTGATGTATGACTTGCCTCAATATCAACAACACCTGTTGTCAATTACTCGTGTAAAGTTCGCACGTAGGCGATGATGTCCATAATCTGTTCGTCAGTTAAAGCTGGATTGCCACCCTTGGGCGGCATATCGATACCGGTGGTGTTGAGTGGATCGCCTGATGGACGACCTGTTTTAATGAATTCCACCATTTCCGCGTCACTTTTTTCCTGTAAGAATGTGCTGGTGGTAAATGGCTTACCTAAACCGTCGATGCCTTCACCGCCAGGGCCATGACAAGCGATGCAGATTTGATCATATTGGGCTTTACCTGCTTCTGGGTCACCTGCGCTGACTTCAGCGGCCGCTTCTTCTCTCGGTTGGGGACTGTCTGCGGCTGAATCAGCGGCAGGTTCACTGCCACCACCGCAAGCTGCCAATAACAACATTAAAACAACAACTGCAATAAACCAAAACGTTTTTTTATAAATCATTCTTTTCTCCTTAAAATTTCACCACAGAGAGTACGGAGTTCACAGAGAAAAACGTTGTATTCTTTGTGTCCTTTGTGGCTTTTAACTTTTATTTATCAAACGGGAGATTAGCCCGAATGATCATCATGCATCTCTTCCATTTCCATTGAGGGTGAGAGCATCTCTGCAAAACTCATAACCATAGCACCTTCTTTACCATAGGCAAGGGCATGCGCCTGATCTTCTTCAGCACAAGCGGCAATGCCAAAGCCCATCGGTGTCATCAAATCGCTGTTCGTGACAAAGTATGCATTTTCAGCGCGGATCCACTCGCCGCTTGTGATGTCATGAACCCAATAGGAGGCGACATCTTCTGGATTGTCCGCCAGTCTAGCAAACATGCCGCCGATGTCATCGAAACGGCGTGCTTCTCCGTCTGTCGTCCAATAGGCGGCAGCATGTTTCTCTTCGTTGATGATCATGCTACATTCGTCACAAACATCCTGCCCATATATTATTTCAGGCGGCACGTTTGTATCAACGCTTTGTCCACAGCTGACTAAGAGCAGCAGGACAACACCTGATAAGATGAAAATAGTCCAACGTTTCATAAAACACCTTTACGTTTAAAGATTTGGGTAGCGAGGGCAAAAGGTATCAGTACCCAGAAAAACAGTAAAACAATTAAAATAGGCAAAAGCTGGCTGCCATAGGTGCGAAAAGCATATACGCCAGCCGGACCAAGCACTTCAAGATTTTGACGCAGGTTCAAGATGGCAGCCAATTTGAAGAGCTGTAATGGGTTTGCCAGTGCCGCCGCGAATAGTTGGTTGACGGATAGCTGCATGATTACGGCCGTTCCCATCAAGCCTAAATCGCCAAAGAAAACCAACAGCAGCCAGAGGAACAATGCTAGACCAACGGCCGTTGCGCTGCGCGTGACCGCCGCTGAAATCAAAAAACCGACGCTTAAACTGGCGACGGCCAGCAAACATGACAACAGCAGCAAAACAACATAGGTGCTTATTTGCGAACTGCCGCCGTTCACTGCAATCAACAGGCCGGTTAAACCAAAACCCAGCCCCAAAGCGGCCATCAATGCCAAAGCCATGCCGACAAATTTGCCCAACAGGAGTTCGAGCTGATTGACTGGTTGTGCCATCAAATAAATCAAGGTGCCGTTTTCACGTTCACTGGCCAAACTTAATGCACCCAGGGTTAAACCCATCAGCGGCACAATCAAAAGCACTAAATTGATGAGACTGGCACTCGTACGGCCGAATCCTGCCAAACCATAATTACCAGCCCCAGAAAGCGCCAGCCACGCCAATGAGAGCGATAAGCCGGTAAAGGCGATCGCATATAACACACACCCACGGTTATGGCGTGCATCGCGTAGTTCTTTTTGGGTTAATGTGTAGACATTTTCAAAATCAAGCATAATTATTACCTGTAGTAGGGAAATAGCATGCTATTTCTCTGCTACAGGTTCCTGTTTTTATTCCACAGTAAAGTCTTCAACTTCTATGCCTGCTTCATGCAACATGCGCAGGACTTTGCCTTTTTCGCCCGGTCTAACCTGCACACGCACGCCACGGCCGTTTCTGCTGAGAGGCATGCCATAGGCTGCAAGTGTTTCAAGTGCTGGTTCGATACGTGGTTCCGGCATGTAGAGGTGCAGGGTTGATTCCCAACCCAGGCGGCGTTCTAACTCGTTGGGTGGTGCATCTATGACTAGACGACCAGCTTCTAACAACAGCACCCGATCCGCCAGGGCGGTTACTTCTTCGAGCCGGTGTGAAGAAAAGGCCAATGTTTTGCCGCTGGTTTTCAAATCGTGCAGCAAGATCAAAAAATCTTCGCGGGCACGGATGTCGAGATTGGCAGTCGGTTCATCCAAAATCAAAATGGGTGGATCTGCCAACAGAGCTAAGGCCAATGCCAGACGTTGTTTTAAACCACCCGAGAGATCATGGACTGGTTTTTTGATGTGGGGCATCAACTCTAAACGTTCCAGCAACGGGGTGAAATCATGGCCGGAGGGCACTTTTTTCAGACGCGCATAAAAATTGATAGTTTCAGTCGCTGTCATATCGTCGTGGAAGTTAAGTTCTTGGGGCACAAAGCCCATCAGCCGGCGGGCGGCTTTGCCTTGTTTTTGCACGTCGATATTCTCGGCAATGGTAACGCTGCCCTCAAATGGCAGCAGCCCTAACAAACAACGTAATGCAGTCGTTTTGCCAGCACCATTGGCTCCCCACAAGGCCACCGCTTCACCCGATTGGATTGTGTAGGAGAGGTTGTCAACGGCCGTTAACCCGCCAAAACGTTTTGTAATGTTTGTGACTGTGATCATTGCATTCATAATTATTTGTTGCCTTTTACGGAAGGGGTGATCTGATAGCGGCGGCGGTTGATACGTGGTAAGGCCGCCAGACCGAGCGCGACGACGAGTAATGCCAATGCCAGCCATATCCAGCCTTGATTATCGGCTTGTGGTAAGGGGGGCGCATCGGTTGGGATCATGGGGGTCATATACGGCCGTTCATCTACCAATTTCGGCTGTGGTTTCACCATTGGGAATGCTTTGGATGCAAAATCAATGGCATTGCTGGCTGGACTGTAGATAAACATGCGCAGTTTTGGTTCCGCCTGCATCAAGTTCTCAAACAGGCGTTCTGACTTATATTCAATATCGCCTTGACCGTCGCCATCGGCATCAAAACCGGCATAATCGCTCCAGTAGTTGCCACGGCCGTCTACCGTCCATAGGTTTTCGTGGATGATACCGCCGCCGGCAACGCCAACTTGTTCTTCATTTTCGACAAAGCTGTTGCCGCTGAATTGGTTGTGGCGTACCGAAGGCATCAATTCGACGCCAATATCGTTGTAGGCGAACACATTGCCACTGAACTTGCCGATGCTGTCGACCTCACGGGGTGAGGTGTCCAGATGGACGCCCACGCGGTTGTCGAGGATTAAATTGTTTTCAACAATTGTATCGTCCATATCTTTGAGGCCAATGCCGTAGCCGCTGGGACCGCGATTGTTGGCAATGGTGTTGTTGCGCAGTGTAACACGGCGGCTATACATCAAAAACGTGCCCACAGAGTTGTCGAGCATGCGGTTGTTTTCGATGATGGCATCGTCACAATACATGAAGTGTAAGCCGTAACGGCCGTTTGTGATTGTATTGTTGCGGATTGTCAAGCGTTCTGAATACCATAGAACGACATCGCGTCCTTTATCGACGACATTATCTTCAACAAGCACATCCGTACTGTACCAGAGCCGAATCGGATCGCCACGCCGCGGTACATCCAAATCTTTGCTGGTGATGGTGTTCGCACGCACAATGCCATGATGGGCTTTTTGCAGGTAGATGCCAAATAAGGTGTCTTCAAAACGATTGTTTTCGACAAGGATATTTTCGGCATTGACTTCAATGCCTGAATTTTGTTGGTCTAATGAATCGCCGCTGTTTTTAATTACGAAGCCGCTGATGGCACTGCCGGGCGCGTTCAAAATAACGACCGAGCCATCAAATTCGCCATCAATTACCGGCCAATCCTTGCCGGTTAGAGTCAGGCGTTTGTTGATAACGATAGAGCCATGGTAGGTGCCACCGGTCACTTGGATAGTGTCACCTTCTTGGGCTTCGGCAACGGCCGTAGCTAAATCTTCGGCCGTTACTGTGATCGTTTTGCCTTCAGACTGTGCAGTTACAGGCGCAGCTAATACCAAACCACAACAAAGCAGCAGCAGGATTACAAAATACCGGCGTTGCATCAAGTTAACTCGCAGTCCCATTCTTTTGATTTGCCATGGAATCCACAAGTGGTTTATAGGCTTTGCGATGGAAATACAAGCCGATAATGATCAGGATTGAGGACAGAATGGACATGTACAATCCGATTCCTGGCGATGCGACTGTCTCGAACTGTGCAATCACACCACGCCCTAAAACCGAGGGCACAAACGGCTTGATAGCACTACTCAAGGGGGCTGTCTCATCCAGGTTTAGGCCAAAATCGCGCAGCCAATATTGCAAATCTGCCAAAAAGAGCAAAGGCATGAGAATTGCTGGCAATGTTAACAAGACTATCCATTTATTATGTATAAAAGTGGACAGGATGATAAAGACAGACAAGGAAGCGATGGCAATCATGCTGATGGATTTTTCAAACTGTGCTGCTTCATCCAGCGGACGCATACCGATATAATGATTTAAGCCATCGATCTCAAACACATCGCCCGTTAATCTGTTTACGTAGGCGGTAACATGCAGCCCTTTTGGATATTGTGGGGCGAGCAGGGTCATTTCCCAATAGGGAAAGAACATGGAAAGCAAAAGGATAACGGCCGCAACGATAAAAATGATTTTAGGCAGCGTGAAACGCTTGCGGTCTTCTTTCGGAGTATCTTCAGGTATGCGGGGCCCTATAACTTTTTCTAAATTACTCATTGTACTTTTCTCGATATATTAAACAGTTGAACATTTATTGTCAGACCCACGCAGGCGCGTATCCAAATTGTTGGATTCCTGCGCAAGTAGGAATGACTCAAGAGACGAAACTAAAACAGAGATCAGGAGGAGAATCCCCCTGATCTCTATTGTTTATATAGCTTGTTCTTTTTTATTCATTCGGTTCGACGAGCATGTAGCCAGTCATTTCTAAGTGGAGTGCGGAGCAGAATTCGGTGCAGTAATAGGAGAAGACACCATCTTCGGTGGCGTCAAACTCGAATGTGACTGCTTCACCTGGTTCAATGCTCAAATTGATATTGTAAAACGGGACAGAGAAGCCATGGGTGGCATCGTAGGCGCGTTCGATATTGGTAATGTGCCAGGTGACATGGTCGCCTTTCTTGATATTCACATGTTCTGGTGTGAAATGGCTGCGTACGGCCGTCATCCAAATTTCGACTTCATTGCCATTGCGCTCAATGCGTTCTTCACCCAAATGTACAGCATTGGGGTCAACCGAGTTTGTGTGCGGATTCCAGCCGATTTCGGGATAAACTTCCCACGGATCAAGCTTGTCAGCCTTGATGATTTGGGCATAATGCGGTTCACCATCAGGGATTGGCAAGTCGTAAAGTATGGGCATATTGGTGCCAGGCTCGTTAATGTCCAGTAATTGGAAGTTCTGCGGCAGCAGCGGCCCAACCACTGCAAAGCGATCAATCGCCCATTTATTCATGGAGACCAGATATTTGCCATCTGGGCTGACTGTATCACCTTCAGCAGCGGCGATGTGGCCAACGTTATATTGTACGGGGGTTTTGGTGACTAATGTCCAATCTTCTTCTTCGTGTAGGTCTGAGAAATCGCCACCTAGTGTCCAGCGGGCAACGGCTGGTTCGAGGAAGAGGCTGGTATAGCCATAGCCTTTGTCGTCATATTGGGTGTGCAGCGGGCCTAAACCAACTTCGATTTGGGCTTCAACAACGTCGTCGAAGTTCAGAATCGGTACGCCGTAGGAATCGGTTTCAAAGTTACCAGCAGCGATAGCATCCTGGATTTTCTGGAAGCTGTAGACGCTTACATGTGGGTCTAATTTACCGGAGACGGTCAGGAATTTGCCATCGGGAGTGACATCAACCCCATGCGGGCTTTTGGGTTCGGGGGCAAAGTAGAGCAAGCCTTCAGCAACGGCCGTATCCAATGGAATAACCGGGAAGCCTTTCACGTCAACTGTTTTACCAGCTGCAGCGACTTCGACGGCTTTTCTTTGTCGAAGATATGCAAGTAATCCATATCATTTTGTGATGCACCGGCTTCAAATGGCGGATTGCCATCTTCCACACCACCGGTTGCCATTTCTGTGTTGAATGAATTACAGAACACCCAACCATCACTGGCCAACTTGCCGGCATCACATAAATCTTGCCAATAAGGCGGCAGTTCTATTGCAAATGATTCATCTTCGAGGATACGGCCGGCTTCGCGGTCGAATTTCCAGAAGGTGACCATGCCACGATAATCGGACTCATAATCTTCAATGGAGGCATACTCCCAGCCCAAGGGCGATCCGTACTGACCCCCTTCAATTACCCAATCGGTGTCGGGTGTGGAGAAGGTGCCACCATGGTCACCGAGCGCGATGGGATTTTTGACCAACTGTTTGGTTTCAAAATCTTTTAAGTCGATAACTGCGACACGGCCGTTGGATTTATCATTGATAAAGAGGAATTGGCCGTCGTAATCGCCGCCAGTCTCGCTCAAGGCGGTATGGTGTGTATCGCCCCAGGTGATGTCACTGCCATCGGTATTGCCGCCAGCCAGGACTTCCATCGTGCCTTGTGCGCCATAACCGTACCCTTGCCATGGTTCGGGTGTGAATACGGCGATTTGTTTGATGATGCGCATGGAGGGCATGCCGATCACGTAAACCTGGCCGCTGTGGCCACCCGATGCAAACATAAGGTATTCATCATGTACACCAGAGGGAGTGTAAGTTTTGAGTGCGGCGTTAATATCGGCAGGCGTGAGACCGCGTGCTTCGGCAATTGCACCGGCATCGCCAGAAAGCCCCGCAGATGAAGCTTCAGACGACCCTGAACTGCCGGATTGACCGGCGTTGTTGTCATTACAACTGGTAAAAATAAGTGCTGCAAGCAAGATTACTACGATTGCAACAAAGAAGGGAACATATTTTGATCTCGTTTCCACCTTCATTCTTCAAACTCCTTTTTTGGTAAGAACGTGGTCAGTTGGTGTGTAAGGTAAGCACAAGTGACCCACAATAAATTATTTAGTTGTAAGTGTACGCGTAAAAATGGGGGGTGTCTTTGCAAAATTGCAATAAATTTCACAAACGGAGTAATTGGGTACTAGACAAAAGTGAACTCTGTGCTATAATTTAGAACAAATGTTCTTAATTGTTCTGAAAAGGTGCGCAAGATGCAATTTTTAATTTCACCAACCAATGAAGATCGGCAGCAACAATGGGAAAAGGTTTACGGCCGTTCCCAACTCCCGATCAAATATCCTTACCCACACATCGCTTGTACACAACGCTGGGGTGATGTGCCCGTTTATTATTTGGACACAACGGCCGTTCCGAATGCATTGCTGGATCGTTTAGCCACATTTGAGGCACGGCGTATGGGTATCCCGTATGATGATGCACGTTTGGCAGTACGGCGCGAATGGTTGATTAAAGCGGAGGGTTGTAAAGTGGAAAAGGCTGCCAACAGTGGCAAAATCTCTTGGCAGCCTGCGTTTGCATTTTTGAATCAGGTCCCTTTACAACCTAAATATGGCAAAATGCGACTGGGACGGATGGTTTAGGTAAGTCGCAGCTTTTTATTGCACCAGCTTGCCTACATTTGTTTCCTGCCCTAGTTGGCCAGGATATTTGAATAACAACCTGTACAGCTGCTGGATAATTTCAATGATTGTGAGGAACAGGATAAAGCCGATAATTCCTTTGGTGAACAGCGAGAATAAAGGTGTCAAAGATTCCACCAGTTCAGCTACATTAGAAGATATCTCAGTTATCCATGTTGGATTGAAGCTAAAGAAATTGCCATCCACAAATATCTGATACAAAACAAAAACCCCCAGTATATTGATGCCGACTTCAGCCCACCGTGTTGCGCGTGTCCACAGCCCTCGATTTAGCACAATTATGTTCAGCACAATCGACAACAACCACCAGATATTGATCACCAGCAAAAAGTTCGTATAGCTTGGCCCTAACAAGGGAACGAATGTTACCTGGCTATCATGTATAATGGTAATGCCTATCTTTTCTGGAAAAAAGTTTAATAGCAGCAGGAGGGCGATGGTAACGGCCGTTTCCAAAACCAATCCCAACCGGTTCACTTCTGAATAATCGTCAATTTCCGGTAACTCACGCGGGTCCCATTGTTCAGGTTCCGGTTCTTTTTTAGGCAAAACTCTTTCTAAAACAGCAAAAATAATCACCATTGTGCCCAAAACGCGTACTAGGGCAGACAGATACTCCGGCGCGACCTGGAACACAGCCTGGATGAATTCGGATAAAACATTTTGTGATGTACCCACAGAAAAAACCAGACTGAGCAAGTAGAAAAGTGTGATAATACCCGCATATATGAGCACACCCACTTTGAAGGCTGGGAACATTTCAGGGCCAATCAGATAAGCTTTTTGAGGCGCATAGGATTGGGCGATTGCTTGCGGTGAGCCAAATTCTTCCAGGACTGCGATCACCATTTCATCATCAACATCACGCCCTTGTTTTGCAGCATAATTGTCTAATGTATCTTCTAACAATGACCTGATTTCGATTTGGATGTCTTCCCGATCTTTTCTGGGCAGTTGGCGCCCGACTGCATGTATGTATCTATCAATAAGGTTCATTTTGTTATCCCACTTTCAGGTCTTCGGGACCTTTTTCAATTGGTTCTGGTAAAAGTTTTTCCATGATTGCGGTTAAATAGCGCCATTCAGCGGTCAAGGAGGCGAGAATGCGCTTGCCGGTTTTGTTGATTTTGTAATAACGCCGGGGTCGCGGCCCGTCAACGCGCCAATCACTGTCTAACAGCCCCTGGTTTTCTAAGCGTCGCAGCAGTGGATATAAAGTGCCTTGATCTATTTCTAACCCTTCGGCGGTTAGGCGCTGCATAAGTGCATAGCCGTAGAGTTCATTATCCAATTGGCTCAACACGCAAATGACCAGGGTGCCCCGGCGCAGTTCTAACAATAATTTGTCATGCTGTTTGTCGTCGTTTGTCATGCAACACATGATACTGTATATTACACAGCATTGTCAAGAGGTAAATTTTATACACAGAAGAAAATTTATTTTTGGGGGAACTTTTTGTTAATAATGGAGTCATATGTAG
>CAYGMR010000084.1:0-14937 GCA_964350725.1 uncultured Ardenticatenaceae bacterium
TGATTGGCACCATTCTGCCCGCGGCCAGTTCGCTGGCCGAGCCTTCAGCCAGCGATTTGGCCGCTTTGATCGATGAAATGAATACCCATGCCGTTTGCACCATCTTTACAGAAACCACATTAAGCGATTCTTTAGCACAAACCATAACAGCCGAATTAGATAGCTGTGACAAAGTGCAAGTGTTAGAACTTTACACGGGTGCTATTGGCCCGGCCGGCAGTGGCGCAGACAGTTATATTGACATGTTCCGCGCTAATGTGGATACCATCGTCGCTGGGCTGCAATGATAACGAACAAAGCCATTCCCAAGAACCTAAACTGGTTCTTGGGGTTGATCTTTCTATCCATATTGGTTGGCTGTACATCTGCCCAGACAAAAAATGATACGGCCGCCAAACAAACCATCACTGTCTATGCCGCTTCTTCTCTAACCGATGCTTTCACAGAGATTGCCACGGTATTTGAGTCCGAAAATCCAGATACGGCCGTTTTATTAAATTTCGCTGGATCATCCCAGTTAGCGGCACAACTGCATGAGGGCATGCTTGGTGATCTGTTTGCCTCAGCCAATCCAGCACAAATGGCAGCGGTGATTGACTCAGGGCGGATAGACGCGGGGACAGAAGTCGTTTTTGTATCGAACCAGCTCACCATCATTGTCCCGGTTGATAATCCAGCATCCATTCATTCATTTGAAGATTTAGCCAACCCAGGCGTGGCTTTGATTTTGGCCAGCGAGGGTGTTCCGGTGCGTTATTACACTGAAAAAATTATCGCGACAATGCCTCCCCAATTCCAAGATCAATTTTATCGTAATCTGGTATCAGGAGAAGATAATGTGCGCCGTGTAGCAGCAAAAATCGCCTTAGGTGAAGCTGATGCAGGCATTGTTTACACGACAGATATAACGCCAGATTTGGCCACAAAAGTACAGGAAATCGAGATTCCAGCCGATCAGAATTTTGCGACGGCATATATAATCGCACCTTTGAATGACGCACCACATCCCGAAATAGCTAAACGGTTTGTTGATTTTGTAAACAGCGCTGAGGGGCAAGCCATTTTAGCAACTTATGGTTTTGACCCTCCCCCTGGATAATTGCATAGTGGCACAACAAACTTTTTTTAAACGGCCGTTTCCCCCCCACAAATGGCAAAAGATTATCCCCAGCGTGTTGGTCGGAACATTAGCCTTGATGATGGCACTCTTTTTAATTTTGCCGTTTATTGCATTGGTTTGGCGTGCATTGACCCTTGAAGGCACAATCGCACCAGATGAGGCATCTATATTTTCTGCCGTTATGCTAAGTTTGGGCACAACGGCCGTTACGATGCTGCTCACGATTATCTTCGGCACACCACTTGCCTATATCCTTGCTCGGTATGCGTTTCCACTCAAACGATTATTGACGATCTTCATCGAAATACCTATTGTAATGCCGCCAGTGGTCGCAGGGTTGGCACTACTTTCCGCTTTTGGACGCCGCGGTTTGGTGGGAGCCCCATTGACAGGAGTGGGGGTTTCGATCACGTTTACAGTAACGGCCGTTATCTTGGCACAACTATTTGTCTCCGCTCCCTTTTACATCCGAGCCGCCCAAAACCGTTTTGAAGAACTACCCCGTGAATATGAAGATGCAGCGGCCGTTGATGGTGCCAATCGTTGGCTGATTTTTTGGCGCGTGATGCTGCCACAAAGCCGGAAAGCACTATTAGCCGGTTTAATTCTTAGTTGGGCCAGGGCATTGGGTGAATTTGGCGCGACAATTTTGTTTGCTGGCAATCTACAAGGACGCACACAAACGATGCCGCTTTTGGTTTATGGCGCCTTAGAACGGGATTTGCGGATTACATTTATCACGGCACTCATCTTGTTGGGATTGGCGGTGGTTGCTTTTACCATCACACGCTGGCTGGCTGGTGTCAACAACGATGAAACAGATGCACAAGGCACATACCTTTGACCCGCGCGAGGCTGTTTGTTACACTTGAAAATCCAGAATTCAGAAACCCTTAGGGCTTGGGCGTGTACCAAAGTCCAAGGTTAAAATAATCAAGCCTTACGGATGTGTTTTCTGGTCAAATTTTGCTTGCGAACGCATCCTCAAGTTAGAATATTCAATATGTTTGATACAGATAAAATCCTTCAATGGCTGCTAACAAATGGCGTGACAATCTTGATAACGATTGTGTTAGCGGCCGTTGCACTATATTTGCTAAATCTGATTACACGCTATCTCAAACACAGCATTCAATGCTTGGATGGGGTGGAAGGCAGTCAGCTTGATAAACGTACAGAGACTATCGTACGCGTCATCCGCACAACAGGCATTGTTATTATTCTCGGCACCGCCCTGCTCATTACTCTAGAAGAGCTAGGTGTGCCAATATTGCCGGTGTTGGCTAGCGTGGGTTTTGTTGGTCTGGCCTTTGGCTTAGGTGCACAAACATTGGTCAAAGACATGATCAATGGCTTTTTCATATTGCTCGAAGATCAATATATGATTGGTGACGCAGTAGAAATTGGTGGCGTTGCAGGCAGTGTAGAATCGATTACATTACGCAAAACAATCTTGCGTGATCTCTATGGCACAATTCATCATATTCCAAATGGCGAGATTCGGGTGGTTTCTAATCGTTCGCGTGATTGGTCACGGGCACTAGTTGAAGTGGGCATCACCTATGATACGGATGTAGACACTGCCTTGGCAACCCTACAGCAGATAGGCAAGGAATTACAAACAGATTCTCCGTACACAGATTCTATTCTCGAGGATCCAACAGTGACTGGGATTGAAGGTTTGGATGCATCGGCAGTGCGACTACGCATCATGGTTAAAACAAGTCATGGTGATGAATGGGCTGTGCAGCGCTATTTACGCCGTCAGATCCGGCTTAAGTTTGCAGAAAACAAGATTGAGTTTGCTTTACCCGCATATGCAGTGCAAATCAACTGATCTGCAACTTGCCGTTGTTTTTGAAAAAGCACAAGTAAAGTACAACAAAAAAAAGACCAGCTTTTGGGCTGGTCTTTCTGTGTTCTAATTTAAACGAGTAAGCTTTTTAGAGCTTGACTACGTTTGCTGCTGCGGGGCCACGTTGGCCTTGTTCGATAGAAAATTCGACGCGGTCGCCTTCGTTCAATGTGCGGTGTCCTTCGGACTGAATTGCTGAATGATGGACAAATACATCTTTTCCACCAGCTTGTGAAAGGAAACCATAACCTTTTTGATCATTAAACCATTTGACTGTGCCTTGTACTCTTTCGGCCATTTTTGAAAACTCCTTTGTTTTCTAAGAAAAATAAACTATCTTCGCGATCCCAATACGTTCTGGATTCCAACAAGGGAAGTTAACAAAAAACGCCGCCCAGATTTGTTTGTCTGGACAGCGTTTGTACACTTACTTCAGTCAGAACTTACAACATCTTGAATCTTGAATCTTAATACTACCTATAGACTATACCCATAATAGGCAATCCTGTCAACAAGTTAGTTTTGTACTCAGATTCTGTTAACAACACGTTCTAAATACGCAAGAAAATCACTACCAGACAATAAAATTCACCGCTACAATAAGCAAGGTAACAAATAGAGACAACATAATGGCTGGATTGTAGATTTATTCTCAATATCCCTACCCTGTCGTAGGAGCAAATCTTATGGTTAAATATATCAAAATGGCTTGGCGTAACATGTGGCGCAATTGGCGACGCTCGTTGATTGCTTCTATAGCCATTGTGCTGAGTATGATTCTACTCATCTTTTTTCAAGCCTTTATGGATGGCATGGATCAGGCGATCTATGGCAACACTGTGCGCCTATACGGTGGCAACGTGTTGATTCATGCCCCAGGTTATCGCGACATCTCCACCAGGCTGCCCATGCTGCCTGTCACCGATGTCGATGCAGTCGTAGAGGCCGTTAGGACAGAGCCGAATGTATTGGCTGTCTCCAGGCGCATCAACACCGCGGGTCTGATCAGTAATCGTGACGCTTCAAACACTGTCAATATCACAGCTATCGAGCCTGAAATCGAAACATCCTTTAGCCTCGCCGCAGAAAATTTGGTCGCAGGTCGTTTCCTGCTTCCAGAGGACAGCGAAGATATTGTAATTGGGCAAGCGTTAGCCAATCACTTGAATGTAACCGTCGGTGACCGCGTCTCTTTATTAGGACGGCGCAAAGACGAATCCATGCGGCAACGCACCATGACCATCGTCGGCATTTTTGATTTAGGGCTGGGTGATGCTGAAAAGGGGTTGGTTTTCATGAACCTGCCTGCCGCCCAAACGCTATACAATATGCGTGGCGAAGTGACGGAAGTTGCCGTAGTATTAGAAGAAATCGGCCAAGAAGATACCTTAATCGACGCCATCGCACCCCATTTTCCCAACCATGAAGTTGATTCAATTTATACGCTGCGCCCAGAATTTGCCGATGCGCTGGCAACTGATCGCATATTTGGCCTTTTGTTTGGAGGTATTCTGCTGTTGATGGGTGGTATCGGCATTCTCAATCTGATGCTGATGGCAGTCTTTGAACGCACGCGTGAAATGGGTGTCTTAGCAGCAATGGGCATGAAAGGTCGTCAGATTATGTCGCTTTTTGTTTTGGAAGGTTCTTTTATTGGCCTGATTGGGGCGCTCATTGGCTGCTTCTTTAGTTGGCTGTTGGTGGCATGGATCGGCCAGAACGGGATTGATTTTTCTGCATTTACTGAAGAGCTAGAGGGCGCCGGAGAAATATATGCCTTGATGGGCACCGTACTCTATCCTGCCATTTCTCTCTCTGTCATCATCGTATATGGTCTTGCAGCTATTTTCATCGCTGCTTTGGCATCGTTGATTCCAGCCTGGCAAGCTTCACGACGCGAACCAGCAGAATCGCTGCATTATGTATAACGATAAACAATGCTCAATCGCTCAACACAAAACCCTTTTGCAAATTAAAAATTAATTGGGGTAATAGCTGTGGCCGGTCTCCCCACCACCCGGCACGGTCAGGAGACCGGCCACAGCATGGGTTTCTTGAAGGGGACATTTAATGGCAATCAGAAAATTCTTTTCCATTGCTTACCGAAATTTGGTCAGAAACGGCCGTCGTACCACTTTGACAGCACTAGCCGTAGCGCTCGGGTTGATGGTGGTGTTTGCCATGGCCAGTATGATTGACGGTATGGTTAAAACGATGGTGGCAGACAGCATCCGCATGACCACAGGCCATTTACAAATCAGAAACGCCAATTATGAAGAAAACAAAGCCAGCCTATTAGCCAATGATCTGCTTCGGGATGCAGAAACATGGGTGATACAGGCAGAATCATTGCCAGAAGTACAATCTGCGACACCAGTTCTATGGAGTAGCGGACTGCTCAGCACACCGCGTGAATCCACTGGCATTCAAATTTTGGGCATTGACACAGACGCAGCCTACCACGAGCCCATTCGTGAAGGCATTGTCGCTGGCGACTATTTAAAAAATGATGATCGCGGCAAGATTCTAGTAGGCAGTATGCTGGCTGAGCAGATGGAGATTAGTGTGGGGCAGCGCGTGAGCTTAGCCGCCAGTAATGCCGATGGTCAAGGTCAAGAAGATGTGTTTACTGTTGTTGGCTTGGTCGACACGGGCTTTCCTAGCGTTGATCAGCACCGCGTTATTTTGCCAATGGAGCAAGCACAATCCTACAGCGGTGTGGGCAATCGGTTTAGCAGTCTGATTATCATGTTGAACGATGGCGAAAAGGCTGATGCTGTTGCCACTGTATTGACATCACCAGATACCCAATATCTCACATGGCGAGATTTGAACAGCCTTATCTTGGAAAGTGTCGAAACAGGTCTGATTTTCTACTATGTACTATATGCGATTGTGTTTGTGGCCGTGGGCGTTCTTATCGCCAATACGCTGCTCATGTCTGTATTTGCGCGTGCCCGTGAGATTGGCATCTTGGGTTCATTAGGCATGAATCGCCGCCAAATTACGCTGTTGTTTCTCATTGAAGGGGTTTTGTTAGCCATCCTGGGCATAATTTTTGGTTGGATATTGGGCTTGGCGCTCGTGGCTTATATGACGTATGTTGGCATTTCTATTCCCGCTGAAACAGCCTCAATGGTAGAAGGACTCACCTTTGGTACAACAATTTACGGCGGGTTTGCGTTTGGCGATTTCTTCATACTTTCGCTCATGCTGCTGGTCATTGTTTCATTGGTATCGCTTTATCCAGCCTGGTACGCGGCCAAAATGGAACCGGTTGAAGCATTACACTCGGTGTAACTGAAGTCTGGTGAATTCTAGAGTTGTCAGGTTTCCAACACGAGTGGCACGTGAGCAAATTGATCATAAAACCTGACAAGGCTTCGCTGCTAAAATAATAAACGCTCGTGTACAGCTCAATTTATTATTTTGTCAGCGTCAAAAACAGCACCTAATTCTATAAAAGCTTGTTTTGCTTGGGTGAGCAGCTTGTTTCGTTGGGAATCGGCCGTTTCAAGATGACGGCCGATTTCATACAAGGCACGCGCTTTATCATAGGGCATTTTTAGCTCTTCCGCAGCTGTTTTTGCCATTTGCCAATGCTGTTGAGCTTGTTGTTGTTTGCCTATGGCCCACAAATATAACCCACGCGACAAATATGCACGCGGTCTACCCGCCAATACAGCCCGAGAGAAGTCCAGCAAACTCTTGGTGACATCATCTGTTTTGACAAGTAAGGTCTGGCGATCGAAACCATTGGTTGCCAATTGGTTTTCCGGTTGTTCTAATAAAGTTAGATAGACCAGGCTGGCGCTTTCAAAAGCGACGACAATGGTGGTGAAAGTAGCAGCAACCTTCTCTTTAAGTTGTAAGACGACGTCTGCAGAGGCAACCGCTTGCTGCCATTTGCCCTGACGCAAATGAACGATAGCGAGAAATCCATGCAGCGACATCAAATTTTGGGGCAAGTTAAGGTCGGCCATTAAGTTGGTGGATTTTCTTAAAGTTAGCGCCGCTTGTTCGGTATGTCCCAAAACCAGCAAAGTGCCGCCACGTCCCGTGTTGGCCCAGGCACGATGCAAACGATTACCCGCTTTTTCAGCCTCAACTTCTAAGGTTTGCCAGGAAGCCAATACTTCTTCAAATTTACCTTGTGCAAACATATTGGTATTTAGCAAAGCCATGCCCTCGCCCCATTGCTGCCGATCACCCAGTTTGGCATAAATTGATAGCGCCTTTGTGAGGGACTCTTGCGCCCTATCCCAGGCACCAATCATGCCATCATAGGCACCAGTAACGAGATAGGTGTATGCCTTGGAGGGCACATCGTCGATGGTGGCAGCGATGGCGTGGGCTTCACGATGATAATAATCGGCCCAATCATGCCGTCCCACAAAAGCCAAGCCTATACACAGATTGGAATAGTTCCGCGCCAGAACGGGCAGTTCGCGAATTTTTTCGGCGAGATTGAGTGCCCGTAACGTGCAGTAGGCATAGGCAGCACGCTTGCCATTATAATAGTAGACGCGACTGACAGTATCATAGGCTTGAATCGCTTCGAGCAGTAACGCACGCTTTTTGTTAGGACGCAACGGCCGTTTCGGTAACAAACGATAAGCTAACTGACGGCCCATTTGCAAAAGCAATGCAGATTGCAAGGTTAGCTCAGCAGAGGGCAAAGGTTCCCCCAGAGTGTGCAAGCTCTGCTTAAAAATAAGTTCAGCTTGATTGGCATTGCCTAACCCAAGATAAGCTGTAGCCAACTGCCGCAGCCAGCGTCCTTGCATCAATTGATCCGGATTGAACTGTTCCAATGCAGCGCTGTATAAAGCCACGGATTCTTGATACCAACTTTCATAAGCCAGGAAAATGCCATAATGCTGCACAAAATCATAAACGGCCGTTTCTGAAAACTGGTCTGCATTGGCTTGCAGCCATTGCCAACTGCCACGCACGTTATCGATCTCAGCACGGATGGCAGCTAATTCCGAACGCGGGTTTTGACCTTTGCGCTGTGCAGTCTGTAAGACATCAGCTCGCTCCTGCAAAAAACGACTATAAAAAGCAGCGTGCTTTGCAGCAGTTTGCCGCGCTTCCTCTTCATTGGTTGCCAACTTTTCGGTGCAATATTGACTTAACAAGGGATGCATATCAAAAAGATTGTTCCCATTTGACTGCAACATGGATCGATCTGTTAATCTCGATAGCAGGGGCAGATCAAGGCCCACAACAGCTTCGGCAGATTTGGCACGAAATGGGCCGTGAAATGCAGACAACAACCGCAAAGCACGGCGCTCATCATCATTGAGCGCTTGCCAGGAATAATCAAATGTTGCGCGAATGCTGCGTGAACGGCCGTTGCCCCCGACTGTATCTGACTTCAAAAGATCGATATTGGTGCGCACACGCTGCACAATCTCGCTACACGAAATCAAGCGCACCCATGTGGCCGCCAACTCAATGCCCAATGGCAACCCCTCAACTAGTTGACATAAATCGAGTATTGCCGTGTAATCCTCTGCAACTGGTTCAAAATCAGGACGTACGCGCTGGGCATGATACAAAAACAATTGCACGGCACTACAAGCAGAAGGATCATCATTTTCTACGCAGGCAGCGGTATCAAAATCCAAACCATGCAGATCAAAAATACGCTCTTGTGGCAATCCCAGGCGCGTTCGTGAGGTCACAATAACCTTAACCTCAGCCGCCTGGTCCAAAATCGAACGCAGCCATTGTAAGCTGCTTGCATCCACTAAATGCTCAAAATTGTCTAAAACCAGCAACAACTCACGTTCTTGTAGATGGTTCAGCAACTGCTTATGGGGCGGATCGGCTCCCTGGAAAAAGATGCCCAACGCATCGGCTAACGAGGTTGTCAGAAAGTCTGGCGTTGGCAAAGCAGCCAGAGGGACAAAAAATACGCCATCAAGGAATACGGCCGTTGCCCGCAAAGCGATTTGACGTGCAGCTTGTAAAGCCAGGCGTGTCTTACCAATGCCCCCCTGTCCCAACAAGCTTAACAAACGACAAGCAGGATCAGTGAGCAATGTCACAACCTCCGCTAACTCAGCTTCACGTCCCACAAAAGGGGTTGATTCTGCAGGTAAATTATGTGGCGGCGGCAATGTCAACTGGCGCAAACGCTCGTAGAGTGCTGTCGTTGCTGGGGCTGGCGGTACGCCAACCTCCTCATCTAAAATACGGCAGCATGTTTCATACTGCTGCAAGGCGGCAGAACGTTGACCCGTACGCGCCAGCAGCCACATCATCTGACGATGCGCATTTTCATCATAACTATCTATCGCCAGCCAACGAGCCGCTAATTGCTTGCCCGCAGCGTAGTCACCAACTGCCAGGTAATGCTCAACCAATTTACGCATACCAACCACAACCTGACGTTCGATGCGCTCACGTGCTAATAACATCCATTCTTCAAAGCCACGCGATTCGGTGAGATAAAAGCCTTCTAAAAAATCACCCTGATACAGATTCAACGCATTTTTTAAGGGTTCGATCTGATTTGTGGGTAAAGGGTTTTCGTTTTGCAGGGTCGGTTCAAGGTGCGCCAATTCGGTTTCGAGTACGGCCGTATCCATCCAAAAGTCGGCATCTGGCTTCAGCGCAATTGATTGACGTGTGATATCGAGAAAATCAGATAATGACTTGCGCAACATAGACAGGACCGCACGCAAGTTAGCATTCGCTTGTTTGGGATCACGTTCATCCCAAAAAAAATCAGCGAGGTATTGGCGTGATAACGGCCGTTGCTGATCCACCAAATAGATCAAAAGTGCTTCAGCCGTGCGTGATTTTAGGCCCACAATTGGCTCACCATCCAATAAAATAAGCGGCGGCCCCAGTAAACGAAATTGCAATCGTTTTTGCATGGGATTATTGTGGGACTGGCAAGCGATATTGTCAAGAGAGCAAGCAGACAAAGGATAAGGTGGCAGGGTAGCAAAGTTACCTCACCCCACAATCTTACCACGCTGCCACCTGCAATATCGCCCCGAATCACTTTGTGATCGTTTCGTGATCGACCGAAAACTATACTTCCCACCAGATTAAGTACTCAAACACGACTCAACCGTGGGACAAGGTTACAATCTTGTTCCATCTATTCAAAGGAACTCCCGTTGACAGAACGGCCGTTACACTACCAGGCATACTTGCTGCGTCTCTGGCGCGATGAAACTAATGCCCCCTGGCGCGTGGTATTAAAAGACCCACACAGCAACGACACACATGTCTTCGCCACACTGACAGAATTATATGCATTCCTTGATCAACAAACCGGACAGACAAACCCCACAACCACAATTGCAGATTAAGAAATTGAATCGAAAATTATATACCCAACGAATACATTCGCGGCTACAATTACTAAGTCGACCTTCGTCGGCTACCCACCAGACTACGAAGGTAGTCTTCATTCTTGAAGGCGCGGTTTCAACCGCTGGCTAATCAGCCTTCAATAAAACAACCATAAGGATTAAAATGAAAAAAGCTTTGATGGTTTGGGGAGGCTGGGACGGCCATGAACCCCAACAATGTATTCAAATTTTCGCCCCGCTTCTAGAAGCGGCTGGTTTTGCTGTCGAAATTTCTGACACGCTGGATGCGTATCTAGATGCAGAAAAGATGCGTACTTATGATCTCATCTCGCAAGTCGTGACCATGAGCAGCATTAGCGACGAGCAGTTGCGTGGTTTGTTAGATGCCATCCACAACGGCACCGGATTTGGCGGTTGGCATGGCGGCATGGGCGATGCATTCCGCAATAGCGTTGAGTATCAATTTATGGTCGGGGGACAATGGGTAGCCCATCCTGGCAACATCATTGATTATACCGTACAAATTACTGACCACGATGATCCGATCACTGCTGGCTTGCGTGATTTCAAGGTGCATTCTGAACAATATTATATGCACGTCGATCCTTCTAATGAGGTGCTGGCAACAACCACTTTTGATGGAACATATCATAAATGGATCGATGGTGTCACAATGCCAGTAGTCTGGAAGCGGCGTTGGGGACAAGGGCGTGTGTTTTACTCATCATTGGGACATGTGGCGGCCGATTTTGATGTGTATGCGGTGCGCGAAATTACGCGGCGCGGCCTTTTATGGGCGGCACGTTAATGGCAGTCATGCAAATTGACGATATCGAACTTTATTATGAACTGCTGGGTGCGGGCGAACCTGTCTTATTTTTACACGGCTTAGGTTCCAGCAGCATGGGCTGGCAGTTACAGCGCGACCCGTTTGCGGCCCAATACCAGGTTATCTTGGTAGATGTGCGCGGCCACGGCCGTTCCACACATCCACCTGGCCCGTATTCTATCGCGCTGTTTGCCAAAGATGTGGTCGGGTTGTTAGATGGCTTGGGGATAACGGCCGTGCATCTCGTCGGTCTATCCATGGGTGGTATGATTGGTTTTCAGATGGCGGTGGATTATCCAGAACGCATCAAAAGCTTGACTGTTGTCAACAGTGGCCCTGAAGTCATTGCCCATACCTTCAAAGATAGAATGATGATCTGGCAGCGCAAACTACTCATTAATCTATTTAGCCTGGAGAAAATCGGTCAAAACATCGCCGCACGCCTGTTTCCCCATCCGGATCAGGAAGAATACCGTCAATTTTTCCTGCAAGATTTGGCTCAAAATGACAAGCCATCCTACAAGGCGGCAACCAACGCCATTTTAGGTTGGAGTGTGCGTGACCAAATCGGAAAGATCCAATGCCCGGTGCTTGTCGTCGCCGCCGACCAAGATTACACACCAGTTACCGCCAAAGAAGCGTATGTCGCCGAAATGCCAAACGCCGCTCTGGTTGTGATCAAAGATTCCCGCCATGCCACACCCATTGATCAGGCAGCTATTTTTAACCAAACAGTGTTTACTTTTTTAGAAAAATTTGAAGCTGGTCAGGGTGAGATTAACACCAAAAATAAATAACAAGCCCAAAACAATCTTACGAAAAACCGCCGGATTTATAAAGCGATCTAGGTAAAATCCGCTTAAAGCGCCCACCAAAACAAACGGGATAGCGAGTCCGCTTTTTAGCAAAATGTCCGCAGTTACATTACCGCTCAAGGAATGTGTCAAAATAGCCACCACGGTAATAATCAAAAAATACCCCTGCAAATTACCTTTAAATAATTTCGGCGGCCAGCGTTGTGTATCGGCATAAATGATTATCGGCGGTGCGCCCATGTTATAGGCACCGCTGCCCAAACCGCCCAAAAACCCAAAGATATAGGCCCAGTTGGCATTCTTTAATGCTGGCACAGGGAAATTGAACAACGAATAAAGCGCATAAAAGATGAGTATTAAACCCAGCAAAGTAATGGTGATCACTTCTGGAATGCGTGATAACAGCAAAACGCCAATCGGTATGCCTATAATGGCAGCCGCTGAAATGCGCCAGACGGTCTGAAATTTAAGTTCAGTGTGGTAGCGTATAAGCATAATAATTTGTAATTCCAGGATGATGATGGCCATGAGGGGAACGGTCACCCGAATGCCAAACAAAGCGACCAGTATGGGCATGGCAATCATGGGCAAGCCGAAGCCAGCTACTGCTTGCACAAAACATGCAATAAAAATAGTTACCACAAAAGGGACAATTTCGATAGATTCAAACATCTGGTTAGTTCATCAATATGGTAAACGTCGTGCCTACATTAGGCTGTGACGTGACAGAAATACGACCACCGTGCGCCTCAACAATCGCTTTGGCAATCGCTAAACCCAACCCAGAAGATTGGGTGTCTGTACGTTGGCGCGCGTGGTCGGCACGATAAAACCGCTCAAATATATTCGGCAGGTCGGCTGCCGGGATACCAGCACCTGTATCACAAACACGCAGAACAACCCGCCCTGCCTGTTCGTTGGCCTCCAAGGCGATCTCGCCACCCGCAGACGTGTACCGCAAAGCATTGCCAACTAAATTATTAAAGACTTGAACCATGCGCTCAATATCAACGTTCACCAAGGGCAAATCTGAGGGTGCATTGACCCGCAAAGTTATGTTTTGGGCTTCTGCTTGTTGGAGATAAGTAACGGCCGTTCGTTCTAACAAAGCCCGTGGATCAACACGCTGCTTCTGCAAAACCAAATCGCCGCCATCCGACAGCGATAAAGTGTGCAAATCATCCAATAAATGCTGCAGCAAACACACTTGCGCATGCATCACCTGGAATGTTGCGACCGAGGGGCTCAATTTTTCTTCACTCAACCCTTCCGTATAACCTGCAATAACTGTCAAGGGTGTGCGTATATCGTGGGCGATATCGGCCGTCATTTGACGGCGCAAATGATTTGAGCGTTCTAATTCGCTGCTCATCTGATTAAAAGAACGCGCCAGATCGCCAATTTCATCTTGCGCGTCAACGCTTACCTGATAACCCAGTTCGCCGTCCGACAACTTCTGAGAGGCAACAGTCAATGTTTTTATGGGTTGAATCAACTGCCGCGCCATCAAAATGCCAACGGCCGTTGCTAATAATGTGCCGCCCAGCGCCCCCCAAAACAAACTAGCATTAATCACATCCTCAAAATTACCGGCAGCCGTGTCTGCTTCAAAACGACGGCCGTCATTGGAACCCTGTCTGTTATTTGGCGGGGGTGGCGGCTGCTGCCCTGGCGGCGGCCCTTGTTCCGCATTTGCTGCGAGAAGAAACTGATCAAACCCCAAAAAGGTGCTGTTCCTAACAATCGTTACAACCAAAAAAGTCGCCACTAAACTGACTGCAATAAAACCAAACGTCAATTTGAAACCTAATGAACGCAGCATTTATAACCCTTCATGGTGACGAACAAAACGATACCCAAACCCATAAACTGTTTCTATATGCATGGGGTTCTTGGGATCAGTTTCAATTTTTTGGCGCAAACGACGAATATGTGTATCAATGCTGCGTTCATACCCCGCGTAGATTGGACCCTGTGACGCATCGATTAGATCAAGGCGGGCAAAGACACGCCCGGGTTGTGCCATCAATGTGGACAGGATATGAAACTCGGTCCGTGTCAGATCTACCACACGATCGTCAACAAACACCCGTTTGCCAGCAACGTCAACCACAATGCCATTCGCCCGCAATAAATCATTTTCCTGCCCAGGCTTTTGCAAACGACGCAGTACAGCACGAATGCGCGCGGTTAATTCACGCATATTAAACGGCTTTGTGATGTAATCATCGGCCCCAAGTTCTAGCCCCAAGACCTTATCATTCGCTTCCAATTTGGCGGTTAGCATGATGATTGGCGTGTGCGATTCATGGCCGTATACGCGCACAAAATCAAATCCGTTTAACTCCGGCATCATGATATCAAGCAAAATCAAATCTGGGTTTTCTTGTCTAGCCACAAAAAGTGCGTTACGGCCACTATTTGCGGTTACAACCCGGAAACCTTCACCGCTCAAATATTCCTTCACCATATCACGAATATGTTTTTCATCGTCTGCAATCAAAATTGTTTGTTTCATGAACTATTTATTGTTGCTTATATTTTGGTCTCTCGCAATCTTTCACCCATATTCAACGCAAACATAACAAAAGATTGTGGCAGAAATTTGACGAAATGACCCCTAATGTTTGAATTCCTGCAAACTTGCCATAATTCGCTCATATTTTCGCCACAATTCCGCCACATTTTCCCAGTAAGCTCTGTAATCAAATGCAGTATTGTTAAAAAATATTTTGAAGGAGTAAATGTAATGTCTCAAACAAAAACATGGAAAAAGTGGCTTTTAATCAGCTCGCTGGCACTTGTCGTATTAATGGGGTTGGCGCTGGTCACCTTGACTTCAATGGCACAAGAGCCGCCAGATTATGAACTATTTCTCAACGGCCGTTCCCTAGACGGCCGTAACAACAATCTAGCCAACCCCGAGTTTGGAGCTGCTGGTCAACCTTATTCTCGCATCGCTGCCCCAGCTTATGCCGACG
>CAYGMR010000085.1:0-11805 GCA_964350725.1 uncultured Ardenticatenaceae bacterium
CCACCTAGCTGCGGATTTAAATCCGCAGTAAATTGGTAAGATGATTTCGAGGTTCGCAAACGCCTCATCGACTATTTGAACATCAAGGTGTCATTATCTCTTGAAAGTAGCAAACAAATTACGTTTATTCAATGTGATTTTAATCATAACAAACAACTAACACATGGGGTGAAAAATCTTACTCAAAATCCTTCTCCCCCGCCCGAATCGGCACTTGTAACCAATTCTCACGCGGCGGCAGCGGGCAACTATAACCTGCGTTGTACGCACAGTAGGGGTTGTAGCTAAAGTTGAAGTCGATGAGAAAACGGTTACCACCCAAGGGTATCAAACCGGGTCGATGGTTGTCCATATAACGACCTGCGCCGTATGTTTCTTTGCCGTTGGTGGCATCACGGAAGGGCAAGAAAAAATCTTCGGCGTAGGGATCGCTGTAAATCGTTAGCGCAGCTTCTGCATCAGCAACTGCAAAGCTGAACTGTCCCCAACGACGGTATAAACGTTTGTCACCCGTGCTGGTTTCCATTTCAATTAGCGGTTCTGTGTCCGGCAAACGCTCAACTTCAACCTCAAAAACCAGGTCGCTGTTTTCAGGGTAATAGTCCAAACCCGTAAAATCATCGCGCTGGTATACATCCAGGGGCGATTGGGGGTGGAATTGTAAAAAGTCATCGACCTGCGCACGAAAATCCATTAAATCAGCGTTCATTGTTTCTCCAAATCTATCGTTTTTCTGTCTATTAAACTGACGCTGCTGCTCAGCGCACTCTTACTCACCCCTCAGATCGATGATGATTGGTAACGGCCGTTGTCCATATCAACAATGATTTTCTTAAGAAAAATGAGAGGAATATTCTTATATTAAAAACATGGACAGTGTGTCACACATGACAGCATCCTTTGTCCAAATTTCGGGTTATAATCTTTGGCACAAACAACAGCGAGCGATATTTCCTATGCAAAAACGGAAAATCGCCTTATCGGATTACCCTATTTTTGGGAAGGAAATAGTCGTAATCTAGTTTTCTGGAGAAAAGGGAATGACAATCGGTATTGAATCACCATCTGATAAAATTAATCGCCAATCAGATTGGAAAAAAATCGTAAAACCATATCAGTCGGCCGACACACGCAAAAGCATCTGGCAGTTGGTCAACACATTTGGACTGCTCTTTATAGGTTGGATTTTGGCTTATTTCAGCCTTTCTGTGGGCTATTGGTTAACATTATTAATCATTATTCCTACAGCTGGATTTCTGATGCGCTTATTTATTATCCAACATGATTGCGGTCATCGTTCCTTTTTTAACAACCGCAAATGGAATGATCGCGTGGGCAACGTATGTGGCATCTTCACGCTTGTACCTTATTATCATTGGCGTAAAATGCACGCGCTGCATCATGCCAATGCAGGCAAGCTAGAGGATATGCGCGGGGTTGGTGATTTTTACACCATGACCGTCGATGAATACTTTCATGCCTCCAAATGGCGTCAATTTGGATACCGTTTTTATCGTAACACCTTTTTTCTAATCGGGTTGGTACCTTTTTTCGCCTTCGTATTTGGGTATCGTTTTCCATTCAAAATGACAAAGGAAAAAGGATGGAAAAAAGAACGCCAGAGTGTTTATTGGACAAACCTGGGAATCTTGCTTTTATCTGCATTAACGATATCGATCGTTTGATTTAAGGATTTTCTGCTGGTGCAGATTCCGCTCACCTATATTGCCACATCGGTCGGCGCCTGGTTCTTCTTTGTACAACATCAATATGAAGATGCCTACTGGGCAAAAGAGGATGATTGGAGCTACGTCGATGCGGCGCTAAAAGGGAGTTCCTACTATAGATTACCGCGTATTTTGCAATGGTTTAGCGGCAATATTGGCTTCCACCACATCCACCACCTCAGCCCACGTATCCCCAATTACAAACTGGAAGACACTTACAAGGCTGATGCGCTATTCCGGGATGTGAATGAATTGACAGTGCGTTCCAGTTTTGGAACCTTGAAGCTCGGTTTATGGGATGAAGACGAGCAGCGGCTGATCAGCTTCAACGAAGCACATACGCGCTATGAAGCTGAGTATAATACCACGCAAACCGCTGAACACGGCGATTAACAATGGCATACAGGGTCTTCAGGACGAGGCAAGCTGACCCCACAAAATCCCAATAGACCCTATTTATTTTCGTGTAATTCGTGAAATTCGTGGCGAAAATTTGTTTCTACTGAATCTCAGCCTCAATCGCTTCTGCCATCGCATGAGAACTGGGAAAAACCTGGTTTCCATTTATCACAAAGGTCGGCGTGCCACGTGCGCCGGCCTTTTGTGCTTCACGCATATCTGCCACCACAGCATCTTCAAAACGGCCGGAATCCAGACAACTATCAAACTGGCTCTGATCCAAGCCAATTGCAGCTGCATAACTTTTTAAATTGGCGATACTCAGTGCACCTTCGGGCGTTTGTTCGTAAATATAATCATGATATTCCCAAAACTTGCCCTGTTCAGCTGCACATTGGCCAGCTTCAGCAGCCTTGGCAGATTGGGCTGTAATCACTGGAAAATGCCGGAATTCTAGGCTGATCTGATCGCCATAATTAGCCAGCAGCTGTTCTTTGACGCCGCTGTTATGCCATGCGCGGCATGAATGGCAGCCAAAATCTCCATATTCAATGATTTGTACGGGGGCATCGGCCGTTCCTACAATATTCGGTGGGGCTAAAACGGCCGCTTGTTCGGCCGTTACCCGGCCAGCATTACGCCATATGATCAACACGGCGGCGCTGACCAAAACAAGCGCAGTTATGCCGATAATGCGAATTTGTCGCCTCCGTTTTTCCTGTGCCTGGGTTTCTTGACGTATCTGTTTAGCGTTTTTCTTATTCTTAGACAAAATCTTCCTCTTGAATGCGGAGTGCGGTTTGCGGATTGTGGATTGTGGTGTCCCGTCCTCCACGGTTGCTATTTTTTTTGACGTGCGCATTTTAACACGGCCGTTGTTTGGTCACTGTAAGCCAGGCCACGCAAAAAAGGTCAGCCATCAGGCAAGCTGATTTGCTGAATGCTGACACGCTGATTGCTAATAAAAAAAGGACACAAGCCTACACTTATGTCCTTCTATCAGCGGAGAGGGTGGGATTCGAACCCACGGTGACCGTAAAGCCACAGTGCTTTTCGAGAGCACCCCAATCGTCCACTCTGGCACCTCTCCTAGTAATTATGAATAATGAAGGATGTATTATGAATCACCCTTCTAGATTGGTTCGGTTTTGGCGTAGGTCGCGGAAGAATTGTTGCAGTAACGCGCCTGCTTCATCAGCCAACACACCGCTTGTAACATCAACACGATGGTTGAAAGCCGGTTCAGCCAATACATCTACAATCGTGCCATCTGCCCCAAACCGGGTATCGGCCGCACCATAAACCAATCGCTGTAAACGTGCTTGAATCATCGCCCCCGCACACATCGGACAGGGTTCAAGCGTACAGTATAACGTAACTCCAATCAGTCGCCAATTTTTTAAGGCCGCCGCCGCTTGGCGCAAAGCGATCATTTCTGCGTGCGCTGTGGGGTCACAATCGCTCTCTTTGCGGTTATAGCCAACGCCGATGATACGGCCGTCTAAAACAGCCACAGCCCCCACTGGAACTTCAACCAGTTTGGCAGCTTCTGCCGCCTGTGCCAGAGCCTGGCGCATCCAATATTCATCAGTTGTATTGTTTTCAGACGCTTCTGCTGACATTAAAATAATATCCGTTTTCCAAGGGCAACAACGAATTGGGGGAAGAGCAAATTGTCCATAAATTCAAAGTCGTTCCTTACTAAACCTGTGCTGAGCTTGTCGAAGTATTCGTTGTAGTCATCATCAAATTATAGGGTTTCTCAAATGGATAGCAAAAGCGTTCACACGTTGGAACCAAACGCCACCCCAACACGTCTTATACTGTTAGGGTCCAAAAAACAGTTGGTCGATTAATTCACACCAATCGATCTTGTCATTTAGTGGCTTTTTAGGTTATAGTGAACGTACAACATACCAGAAAGTTCTTGTACACCGTGCAAGCATATCCTGAGTACGGCTGAAGGGAATCCTACTGATAAGTTACTAAATAGTATTGAACCCATATCTTTCTTCACATCTTTGTATAACAATGTTTAGTCTAGGAGATTTTTGAATGCGCAAAAAAACAATTTTATCTCTTGCGTTTATTTTACTGGCTACCCTTTTAATCATGGCCGCATGTCGCCAAGATGAAGAGGAACCGCAGCCAACGGCCGTTCCCCCCGCACCCACTGCAATCAGCGAAGACACAGCAGCGGAACCAACCGATACGGCCGTTGTCCAACCCACCCAACCAGCCGAACCAACAGCGGCAGCGGTCACCGAGCCCGTTGCCGCTGCTGACATCGATTGGCCGCCCCAAGCCGTTGCCAGCGATCCTGCACCGGGCGAAGCTGTTTTGCTCGACAGTGACATCACACTGCGCTTCGACCAGGCCATGGATCAAACCTCCGTCGAAAGTGCCTGGCAAATCGAACCAACCCTCGTCGGCCAATTCGACTGGCCGCGCCCCGACACAGTCGTTTTTACACCTGATTCTGACTTAAAACGGGATCAAACGTATAAAGTAACTGTTGACAATACGGCCGTTTCCCAAAACGGCATCGCGCTTGAACAAGATATCCAATTTGACCTGCAAACCGTCGGTAATCTGGAAGTAACAGAGGTGATTCCCGAGGATGGCACTCAAGATGTGCAAGCTGATGGCGCCGTCACCGTCGTCTTCAACAAACCAGTTGTACCGCTGGTCAGCAGTGGCCAACAAGCCGATTTGCCGCAGCCGCTCACATTTAGCCCAGATGTTGAGGGACAAGGTGAATGGGTTTCCACCAGCATCTACCGCTTTGTCCCCACAGTTGGCTTTGCGGGAGCTACCACCTATCAGGTGACTGTTGATAATGAATTGACCGACGTCACTGGTGGTACACTCGATGCACCTGTCTCCTGGCAGTTTACGACCGACAGCCCGACAGTAGTCAACATTATCCCCGCCAATGGCTCCAAACTGGTTTTGCCCACCCAGCCGATTTCAATTACGTTTAATATGCCCATGGATAGGAGCAGCACAGAAACGGCCGTTTCCCTCGACCCCGCCACATCTTTATCCTACACATGGCATGAAGATGATAGCGTCTTGGTGGCCAAGCCACAAGATGGCTTAAACTTAGAAACTGACTACACCCTCAACATTGCACCTGCTGCAAGCAGTGCCAACGGCCAAGCCACTTTGCGTGGTCCCGCAGTCAGCACATTTGCGACCATCCCCTTCCCGGCCATCATCGAGACACGACCACAAGATGGCGTTGTCACCGAACCCTGGGATTATGGTGTCAGCATCCAGTTCGCATCTCCCATGGATTTTGACACCCTCGACCAGCGTATCATCATCGATCCCGCGCCAGCGAATGTGCGCTACAACTACAACGAATACATCGATACCTTTAATCCTGATTATTCCAGCTTCAATCTTTTCCTGGAGTTCAACCTGGAACGTAATACAGATTATGTGATCACCGTGCCAGGCGATGCCGCGGATCCCTATGGCAACACCCTGGGCGAAGATTACACCTGGCACTTCACCACACCGGGTAACTCGCCGGTCGCTTCCTTTAATCTGCCACCCAACCAGAGCCAACTCAGCACCAGCTTCCCCACCGAAGTCGAAATCTTGCATCGCAATGTCTCGCAATTGGATGTGGCAATGGATAATGTTGGCATCGATATCGGTTTGATTAATGACAGCTACCGGATAAACGAAATCTCCTTTGAACCCACACGCACCTGGAGCATCCCGCTTGATACCCCCGCCGAAACTGTTGGTATTACGCCGGTGGCTCTAGCCGATGGTGGTGTGCTGCCGACTGGTGTCTATATAATCAGAGTCACTTCGCCCGAACTCAACCCAGAAAGTGCTTACTGGCAAAATCGCACCAATATGCTCATCGTGGCCGATACCAATCTGGTCGTCAAAGAGATGCCCGATGAAGTACGCGTTTGGGCAACCGATCTAGACAGCGGCATGCCGGTTAGTGGACGGAACCTGGTCCTTTATGATCGCGAAGGTCAAGAACGCGGCACGGCCGTTACCGACAACAACGGTTTTGCCCGCTTCGATTACAGCCCCACAGAAAACTACCTCAGCGGTGTGACCGTCGTCAGCAACACCCCTGGCGCAGCCGGTTTCGGCATTGGCACCAGCTTCTGGAGCGGTAATGTGAGCCCCTGGCAAATGGGCATTAACTACGGTTATGGAATTCCCTACCCCACCTACACCTACCTCTATACCGACCGTCCCATCTACCGCCCGGGCGACACACTATATTTCAAAGGGATTATGCGTGATGCTGATTACGGCCGTTACGCCCTCCCCGAACCACAGACTGTTGAATTACGCATTGGAAGCAATTTCTATGAAGAATCAGGCGGTTTGGATGAGAGTATGGAAGTTGAAGTGAATGCGGATGGCATTTTCTATGGCGAATACGTCATACCCGAAGATGTCACCCTGGGCAGCTATGCTCTCTACATACCAGATGGCAGTGATGCTCGACGCACTTTCACTGTCGCCGAATATCGCAAGCCGGAATTCCAGGTTTTGATGACGGCTGACAAAGATGAAGCCTTACGCGGCGAAACGGTAGATGTGACACTTGAAGCCGAATATTTCTTTGGCGGCACACCCGCCGGGCTGGAAGTCAATTGGACGATTTATGAACAACAATTCGCGCCTATCGTTGATGGCCCTTGGTACTCTTTTAGCGATCAGGCCAACCTCAACTATGTGGATTATGGCCCCTACGGACTCTTGGGCGGCGGTGGCGGAACTTTCGGCAATTATGTGGATGGCAATTCTGGCGTTACGGACGAAAACGGCCGTCTCACCATTACCCTACCCGCCGACTTACTTGACGAGGTAGAAGAAGGCAGCCGCACGGTTACTGTCGAAGCCACCGTCAACGACATTTCCAACTTCCCCGTCACCAGCCATACAAGTGTCATCTTCCACGCCGCCGATGTGTATGTGGGTGTGCGTCCGGCTGAATATGGACCGATCGCTGGCACAGAAACGGCCGTTGACCTGATCACCGTCGATTGGGATGGCGAGCCAGTCGGCAATCAAGCTGTCGAAGTGGTAATTTACCAGCGTGAATGGGTCAGCAGCCGCGAGACAGATTTTGGCATGTATTACACCGCCTGGGAACCCATCGACACCGAAGTGGCGCGTGAATCCACCACTACCGACGCATTAGGCCAAGGCTCAGTCAGCTTTGTACCCGAAGAAGGTGGCACTTATATCGCCGAAGCAACGGTAACGGACAGCAACGGCCGTTCGCACACATCCACGACGACCATCTGGGTAACGGATAGCACATTTGTCCCCTGGCGCACCGACCCCACCATCCGCACAATGGAACTGGTGCCGGAGAATCAAGATTTACGCGCTGGCGACACCGCACGCATCTTGGTCCAATCGCCTTTCGAAGGCGCAGTCAACGCCTGGCTGACCATCGAACGTGGCAATCTCATCGAGCAGCATGTGGTCACCATCGATGGCAGCAGCACTGTGCTCGAAATTCCGATGACGCCAGCCTTTGCCCCCAACATCTTCGTCTCCGTAATTGCCATCAAACCAGCCGAACCCGACAGCGCTGCGCCGTATGCCGATATTCGCCTGGGTATCACTGAATTACAGGTCGAACCTGAGCAGTTTGACCTCGATCTCGAATTGACGCCGCGTGCTGAATTTTTTGAACCGGGAGAAACGGCCGTTTATGACATCCGTACCACCCGCCAAGGCGTGCCTGTCAGCGCCGACTTCTCGCTGGCCCTGGTCGATCTCGCCGTGCTCACGCTGCAAGCCGACAACGCCCCCCACATCTTGGAAGCATTCTACGCCGCACAGCCCTACATAAGTCAGGTCGGCAGCGGCCTTTTCATCAGTGGTGAAGGGCTGGAACCGGAAATCCCGCTCGAAGGCGGCGGCGGTGGCGGTGGTGGTGGCGGCGAATTGGCCGCCGAAGCCGTGGCCAAACTGGATGAAGACGAAGACGTACGCCGCGACTTCCCCGATACCGCCTACTGGGAAGCCAGTGTACAAACCGATGTCGACGGAACGGCCGTAGTCGAAATTCCGCTGCCCGACAGCCTGACAACCTGGCGTTTGAGCAGCAAAGCCGTCACCATCGACACAGAAGTCGGCCAAAACAGCACCGATGTCACCGTCTCTCTACCTTTGTTGGTTCGGCCGATCACGCCGCGCTTCTTCACCGTGGGCGACATCGTGCAGCTTGGCGCCATTGCCAACAACAATACCGACAGCGACATCGAAGCCACGCTCAGCCTGACCGCCGATGGTTTAAGCGGCGATTTCGCACCGCAAACCGTCACCGTGCCCGCCCACGGCCAAACACTGGTGCGCTGGGAAGTCGGTGTGGAAGATGTGCCTTTTGCCGATTTGACCTTCCGCGTTGAAGGTGGTGGCTACAAAGATGCCACCAAGCCAGCATTTGGCGTCGGCCCCGATCAACTGATTCCGGTGTATCGTTATTCTGCACGCGACATCGTCGGCACAGCCGGTGAACTAGATGCTGATCAGCGCCGCGTAGAAGCGGTACTGCTACCGCCGCATGTCGATACCAGCCGTGGCAGCGTCGATCTACAACTGTCACCTTCTATGGCCGCTGCCATCATTGATGCGCTCGAAGTCGTCGGCCAAACTGAGATTCAGCCGCTGTCCGCCCATGAGATCACCGACCGCCTGCTGCCCAACATCGCCACCGCCCAAGCCATCGACACCTTAGAATTGGATGCCGCCGATTTGGCCGTCCAGTTAGATGCCTTGATCCCGGCCGACATCACCCAACTGCAATCCTTGCAAAAAGAAAATGGGGGGTGGGGCTGGTGTTACAGCCCAGAAAGTGATCCCTGGCTCTCAGCTTACAGTGTCTTGGCGCTCGCCAAAGCACAAGATGCAGGCTTTGCAGTCGATAGCGCAGTCTTGGAAAAAGGCACTGCGTATGTTGACCGCCAACTGACGACGATGAATCGCATCACCGATACAGAAAAAGCCAACCGCCAGGCGTTCTTCCTCTACGTGCTGGCCGAAAGCGGCGCATCTGTTGCCGCCGACGCCGACGAACTGGTTGACGAACATCGCGACCTGCTCGACTCTTATGCGAAGGCGCTGCTAGTGATGGCTTATGATCTGAATGATGTATCTGGCCCCAATCAGCAAACCTTGCTCAGCGACTTGAACTCCGAAGGCATCATCAGCGCAACCGGTGTGCATTGGGAAGATGTCCAACAGGATTTCTTCAATCTGAGCAGCACGATTCGTGCCACGGCGATGGTTGTCGATGCGTTGGCGCGGGTGCAGCCGGACAGCTCGCTGCTGCCGCATGCTGTGCGCTGGCTGATGGTAGCGCGCACAGCGCAGACCTGGCCGACCAGCCACGAAACAGCCTGGAGCCTGTACGCGCTCACCGATTGGCTGGCTGTCAGTGGTGAACTGGATGCGAATTATAATTATCAGGTGGCGGTAAATACTACACCGTTAACTCAAGGCACATTCACACCCGAAACGGTCACGCAGAGCGAATCCATATCCGTGCCAATCCGTAATCTGTTGCTGGATGAGACGAATTTCTTTGACTTTAACCGTGGTGAGGGCGACGGCCGTTTCTACTACAGTCTGCATCTCAACAGCGCCATCGCTGCCGACAGCGTCGCACCCATCAGCCGTGGCCTCACGGTGACTCGCACCTACTATGACGCAGCTTGTGACCCTGAAACCGAAACCTGCGAACCCATCGACAGCATTGAGGTCGGCCAGCAAGTGCGTGTCGAACTGACCGTCGTCGCGGCTAACGACCTGCTGTATGCCATCGTCGAAGACCCACTGCCCGCTGGCGCACAAGGTATCGACCCCGGCCTGGCAACCACTTCCGCCGACCTGGGCGGCAGCACACAGCGCACCGATCAAGAATTCAAATATGGTTATTGGGGCTGGTGGTATTTCAACCACATCGAATACCGTGATGAAAAAGTGGTCTTCCTGGCTGATTATCTACCCGCCGGCACGTACCAATACACCTATTACCTGGACACCAATATCCCTGGCGCATACCAAGTGATGCCCGCGTTTGGGTATCAAGAGTTCTTTCCGGAGGTAAACGGCCGTTCTGCAGGTATGTTGTTTACGATTGAGGAATAACTTGTAGGGGCGATGCGATTGCAAACGGTGTTTGAAATCCGTTAGGCATTTGCTACCAATCGCATCGCCCGCGTTGGTCAAACATTATTGTTGGCTTGCAGGCGGGGCAGGCAATCGGGAGAAACGGCCGATACCGCCCTACGCTTCAGTTTATACTTTGGCACATCTGCCGAGCTATGGATGAATCTGCAAGCATTGTACGATTTGGAAACCACACGGGATGCCATCGAAGCGCAGCTCAAACAAGAAGTCAAACCTATGAATCGGAATTTTCTTGCAGCATTGTGACGGATCAAATATTGCGTATTGCGTAATGGCTATTTTTACGCAATACGCAATACGCAACACGTCCACATAAATCTCGCCCATTCCCCACCCCGCGTCTATAATCTCCCCATGTCAAAACAAACAACTCTCCTAGACCCTATTCCCTTGCGGGCACAATTCCCCGCACTGCAACGTGAAGTCAACGGCCGTACGGCCGTCTATATGGACGGACCCGGCGGCACCCAAAGCCCACAAAGCGTCATCGACGCAATGGGCGGCTATCTGGCGTATGGCAGCAGCAATTTGGGCGGCCCCTTTGATACCAGCCGTCATGCTGATGAAGTCAATGCCGCTGCGCGTGCCGCCATGGCCGACTTTTTGAACGCCATCCCCGACGAAATCGCCTTTGGCCAAAATATGACCAGCATGACCTTCAGTGTCAGCCGCGCAATTGCACGTACCTGGCAAGCAGGCGATGAAATTGTGCTGACGCGCATCGACCACGATGCCAACATCTCACCCTGGCTGCTAGCGGCCGAAGATCGCGGTGTGACTGTACGCTGGTTAGACATCGACCCAGCCGACTGCACACTCAAATTGGAGAATTTACCCGACCTGCTTAACGAACACACCCGTCTAGTGGCAATCACCTATGCCTCCAATGCCGTCGGCAGCATCACTGATGTGGCGCGTGCAGTCAAAATGGCACATGCCGTGGGTGCCTGGACCTATGTCGATGCTGTGCATTATGCGCCGCATGGCTTATTGGATGTAAAAGCGCTGGATTGTGATTTCCTGGTTTGTTCGGTTTATAAATTTTTTGGCCCACATACTGGCGTTCTGTATGGCAAACGCAAACATCTAGAAAACTTGACCGCCTACAAAGTACGCCCTGCGCCAGCATCTGGCCCTGGCAAATGGGAAACTGGCACACAAAGTTTTGAAAGCCTGGCAGGTGTCACCGCCGCGATTGACTATTTGGCAGAAATTGGCGGGTCAGCGGGTACACGGCGCGAACGCCTTGAACGTGCGATGGAGCGCACACAGGCATACGAAACAGCTTTGAGCCACCACTTTTTGCAGGGCGCAACGGCCGTTCCTGGCCTAAAAATATATGGTATCACCGATATTGAACGCCTGGACGAACGTGCGCCCACTTTCGCACTCAGTTTGGAAGGCTTCACCCCACAAGCAGTTTCCACCTATTTAGGTGAGCAAGGCATCTTTGTGTGGGCTGGTCATTATTACGCCATCGCCA
>CAYGMR010000085.1:11815-14855 GCA_964350725.1 uncultured Ardenticatenaceae bacterium
CGTACGCATTGGCTTCGCCCATTACACAACAATCGAAGAGATTGATCGGGTACTGGGAGCGTTGAAGCAACTCAGCGAGTCAGCAATCAGCCTGAAAAATTGACCAGCCAAAATATTGACATCACCCACTTTGTGTGCCATAATGCTCACATCATTTACATTGATACGCAGCATTCGCTGCAATCGCCATCCTAAACAAAGAGGAGGTGGTGCATATGGATAGTTATTATTCTAAACGTACCGTAGCGCTGCCTTCTCGTGAGAGCAAGTAGCGCTACGGTACAATTGGCAAAGACCTCGTCTTCGGACGGGGTCTTTTGCTGTCTGCACTTTATCGTCAATATTTGGGAGTAAGCGCCTAAGTTAATAAAAAACACTTGTTAATCTTTTTCCCCTCGTGTCCTTTGTGCCTTTGTGGTAAATTTCTCCAAAAATAAGGAATCTTATTATGAAAAACGTACCTGTCATTATTTTTGGAGCTGGTGGGGTTGGCTCCGCTTTATTGCGTCAGATTGTAAACGGCCGTGCCCATACAGCTACCCGTAACCATATCCATTTTGATGTCGTTGCCGCCGTCGACAGCCGCAGTTGTTTATGGGAGCCAACCGGATTGAGTGACGCACAAATACTGGCTGTTGTGGCGCGTAAAGCGGCTGGCGGATTAGCCGATGACAGTGGCGCTGCACGACCGAGTGATATCGAGATTGTGACCCGTGCATCCGAGGCTGGTTTGGAAAATGTGATCGTTGTGGATGTAACGGCCGTATCCGGCATGGAACCCATCCTCGACAAAACCCTTGAACTTGATTATGGCTTGGCGCTAGCCAATAAAAAAGCGTTTGCCGGCCCCTGGGTCAATGCCCAAAAATATTTCAACCATCCACGTGTGCGCCACGAATCGACAGTCGGTGGTGGCCAACCGGTCATTGCTACTTTGCGTTACCTGCTCGACACCAACGACCCGATTTATGCCATTGAAGGGCAGTTGAGCGGCACGTTGGGCTTCATCTGTGCCCAACTAGACACAGGCATGCCCTTCTCACAAGCCATTGCCGCAGCGAAAGCCCTCGGTTACACCGAACCCGATCCACGCGAAGATTTAGGCGGTCAGGATGTCATGCGTAAAGTCATGATTTTGGGACGCATGGCAGGTTGGCCCTTAGAAGCCGCAAACATCAATGTCGAATCCTTATATGCGCCAGAAATGGCAAGCATGAGCGTCGCCGAATTCATGGATACATGTAATCAATTGGATGCACAGATGGAGCAGCGGGTAGCTGATGCAGCCGCGAATGGAAAAGTCTTACGCTATGTGGCCGAGCTTAGCGCAAACGGCGGCACGGTAGGCTTAAAAAGCGTCCCGCAGGGCAGCCCCTTAGCAAATCTAAAATACGTCAGTTTCCACACCGCACGGTATGCAGATGATAAGCTCATGATTTGTGGCAAAGGTGCGGGCGTAGAAATGACTGCGGCTGGTGTGATTGGCGATATGCTCGACCTTGTACGTGAAGAATTTTAAGTAAACACAGACAGAAAGAAATAATATTTCCTCCTGCCTGTGTTTATGGCTTAAGGTGGTGTAATGCTATCGCCAGGCTGTGGCGGGAAAATTGGGGATGGGGAGCCTGTCGAACCATTACGGGGCGGTACGTTTAATACTTCTCCAGCATGGATCACATTCGGATCTGTAATTTGAGGATTGGCTGCTAGCAAAGCTTGATAGGTAACACCCAGTTTGCGCGCGATGCGACTTAGCCAATCACAAGCACCGACAATATAAGTGCTGCCTAAATCTACGCCAGGATTCGCCTCACAATTGACAGAGATTGGTGCTGCACTGGTTCCAGTAGCTGGTGTATCGGTGGCTGCTGCGGCAACAACTGCTGTGGGGATGGGTGTTGGCTCGCTCGTTGCTGTTACAACTTCAGGTGTAGTAGTTTCCGGGGTTGGCGTCAGTTCGGCGACCACCGTCGCGGCTGGTTCTGCCGCCGGTGGCGTTTGTGCCAATGCAATCGCCTCGGGTTGGGCATCTAACACACAACGGAAACCGATGCTGTTGCCGGTTTCTTCAGGTGGGGCAGGGAAACGGATGGCTGCCGCTGAGAAGTTGCCGGTATCGAACCAGGAACCGCCACGCACAACACGCGCATCGCCCGCTTCTGGCCCGGTGGGGTTTGTGTCTGGCGATTGGCTGTAGTAGTCATCAGCATACCAATCATTGACCCATTCCCACACGTTGCCAGCCATATCGTCGATGCCAGCGGGCGAACGGCCGTTTACAAAACTCCCGACTGGTGCTGTCATCGCAAAGCCATCATCAACCTCAGCTAAGGCTTGTGCTTCTCCACAATTGACATCACAAAAGTTTACGGCCGTGTCATCAAACGCATCACCCCACGGATACAACAGCTTCGTCTCTGTCGCTGCATCCCAAGCGGCGGCCATTTCCCATTCAGCTTCACTGGGCAAGCGTGCATGTCGCCACGTACAAAAAGCCTCAGCGCCAAACCAGGAAACACCAACAACAGGATGGTCGTCAAATTCAGACGCGACAGTGAAACGGCCGTTTTCATCTAACTCAATTTGGCTGTCATCGGCAGTCAGGCACACCTCGCCATCACAATCCGGCACTTCTGCGTCCAGTGTATTTAAGAAAGTGGCAAAATCTGCATTATTCACTTCAAAAATATCCATATAAAATGGATCTAATGTCACTAAATGAATCGGTTCAGCCGCCGAGAACCATGCCTCTTGGCAGCCCGGTCGGAAATCCTCACAGGCAGCCAAAAGTTGTGCAGCGTCGGCGCCCATACTAAACGTTCCGCCAGTTACCAAGGCCATCTCACCGATTGGGCCATCAAACCTGGCTGGCAGCGTTGTTGCCGTAGGCATTGTTGTTGCGGTGGCTGTTGGCACGCTCGTCGGTTCTTCTGTGGGTTCAACTGTGGGTTCAACTGTCGCTATAGGCGTGCTGGACGGTGCAGTTGTGGGAACAACGGCCGTTGCCTGAGTGAGGGTTGGTGTCGGCAGGCTGTTTTGC
>CAYGMR010000086.1:0-14830 GCA_964350725.1 uncultured Ardenticatenaceae bacterium
AATAGATGCGCCAAAGGAATATTGTTAGCAATGAAGAAAATCCCTTATCCTCAAATGATGCAGTTTAATGAAAAACCAGTAAAGTTATCACATTTGCAGGTTGCCGGGTGGCAAGGCCAAGTAATGCTGATGAGTGAAAGTAGTGGCTCTGGCAAGAAGACTGTGCGGGCAAAACGCCGTCGCAAAAGCAGTTCTGGTGATCGCGAGCGTGCAGAAGCACCGCAACGCCGCCGCGGTAGCAGTAGTTCAAGTTCAAGTGGCGGATCGGCAAAACCCCCCTCATATGGAGGTGGTAGTGGTGGTTCGATACGGCCGCCTACATTCTCTTCGGGTGGTGGGGGTATTCCTCTTAGCGGTTGTAGCCCTAAAATGATGCTGATTTTGATTGGCATTGCGGTTATCGTGATGGTATGTTGGTTTTCATTTTCGCTGCTTGGTGGAGGGGATGATGGACAACAGGCGAGTACTTTTGATGTGCCCGCACAAGAATCGGACTTTGTGCAAGAATCCGCGGTTGTTGAGGAATCTGCGCCAAGTTCAGTCACATCATTGGACGATTTCACTTTGCCAGAAAGTTCTGAAGAAGGACAGACCTGGTTGGTGATGCTTTATCAAGATGCTGATGACAAAATATTGGAACAAGATATTTTATTGGACTTAAATGAAGCCGAACGCATTGGATCGAATGATCGTGTGCACATTGTCACGCAGATTGATCGCTATAATGCTGGTTATGCTGGGGATGGTGATTGGACAGGCACTAAGCGTTTCTATTTGCAACAAGACGATGATCTACAGCACTTAAACTCGACTTTGGTGGCTGATATCGGCGAGGCAAATATGTCTGCTGGAGAAACATTGGTCGATTTTGTGCAGTGGTCGGTTGAAAATTTCCCGGCAGATAAACATGTGTTAATCATGTCGGATCATGGCATGGGTTGGCCGGGTGGTTGGTCTGATCCTGCGCCAGGCGGCAGTGCAGATAACAATACGCCGTTGGCGCAAGCTTTGGGTGATGAGCTTTATTTGATGGAGTTAGACGCAGCTCTGGAGGAAATTCGGGCGACGACGGTTATTGACCAGTTTGAACTCATCGGCATGGACGCTTGTTTGATGGGGCATTTGGAGGTGTTTAGTGCCCTGGCCCCACACGCACGCTATGCCGTGGCATCGCAAGAGGTTGAACCGGCACTTGGTTGGGCATATACGGGTTTCTTGAATGGCTTATTGCGTAATCCTGATATGGATGGCGCGGGGTTGGGGCAGTTGATTGTGGATAGTTATATCCATGAAGACCAGCGGATTGTCGATGATGAGGCACGGGCAGAGTTTTTGCGGCAAGGGTCGCCGATGGGGGGCTTGTTTAGCGCGTTGAATAGTATGTCGGCGCAGCAACTGGCGGCTCAGATGAGTGACAATATCACGCTAACGGCCGTTGACCTCCAAACCATCCCCGCACTCAATCAAAGCCTGAATGACCTCGTGTTTGCTTTGCAGGATTCAAGCCAGCGCGACGTGGCGCAAGCACGCCAATACGCGCAATCGTATACCAGTGTGTTTGGTAAGGATATTCCGCCTTCTTACATAGACTTGGGTAATTTTGCGCAGTTGGTCAAAAGGGAAGTCGGTGATGCGGATGTGCAGCAAGCGGTTGATGATGTGCTGGCAGCCATCGACAACAGTGTGGTTGCTGAACGCCATGGGCCCAAGAAACCTGGTTCCAGCGGTGTTTCGATTTATTTCCCCAATTCACAGTTATATCGCTCACCCGTAACTGGGCCGGAATCATACACGGTCATTGCCGAACGGTTTGCGAATGATTCGTTGTGGGATGACTATCTGGCATTTCATTATACAGGACGGCCGTTTCAGGCCAGCCAGAATAATGTCGTTGTGCCGGAGCGGGATACGGCCGTGACGGCTCCCGGTAGTGGTGCAGGTGAAATTGAGGTAACGGCCGTTACGCTTTCTGATGATGTGACTTCGCCGGGCAATCCGATTGTGCTGAGTACAGATATCAGCGGAGACAATGTGGGCCATGTTTATCTCTTTGTTGGCTTTTTGGATGAAGCTTCAAATTCCATTTTTGTGGCTGATTCTGATTATCTCGAAAGCGAAGAGTCGCGTGAGGTCAATGGCGTTTACTATCCTGATTGGGGTGATGAAGGCGAATTTACAATGGAATTCGAGTGGGAGCCGATCGTCTTTGCTATCAACGACGGCGTTGATTCCGTCGTGGCGCATTTCACACCTGAAGATTATGGCCAATCGTTTGAGGATGCCACTTACACAGTTGAGGGCATTTACACCTATGGCGACAGCGGCGAAACACGTTATGCACGTCTCTTGTTCAGTGATGGCTTGCTGCGGCAAGTGTTTGGTTTTACTGGCGACAATGGCACCGGCGCACCACGTGAAATCACGCCCACTTCTGGCGATACGTTTACTGTATTGGAAGAATGGTTGGATTTAGATGCGAACGGCAAAGTCACGCAAAAAGTGCGCCAGGAAGGGGGCACCTTGACATTTGGTGACTCGATGTTTACCTGGCAGGATTTGGATGCGGCGGCAGGTGAATATGTGGTTGGTTTTGTTGTCGAAGATTTAGACGGCAATTCGTATGAATCATTTACAACAGTGACAGTAGAATAAGATCGGTGACTACAACGAATCCTTCGACGGACTCAGCACAAGTTTAGGAAGGAACGAATTTTCTTCTTTTCAGGTCTAAATTCGTTCCTTCCACGATTCGTTGTAGTCATTATTTATTTGGAATAAACTGTGCGCGTCCGGGGCCGACCGAGATGTAACTCACCGGCACGCCGGTTTGCTCTGTGATGAAGTCTACGTAACGACGGGCATTGGCGGGCAAATTTGCCAATGTGCGTACCTCCATAATATCTTCCTCCCACCCTGGCAAAACTTCATACACCGGCTGGCAGCGTGCCAAAGCGTTCAAGTCTGACGGGAAGGATTTGATGCGTTCGCCGTCGAGTTCGTAGGCGATACAGACTGGAATTTCCTCGATGCCACTGAGGATATCGAGCTTGGTGACGACAAATTCAGTCAGGCTGTTGACACGACGGGCATGATGCAAAATCACGAGGTCGAGCCAGCCAACACGGCGTGCGCGTCCAGTAGTGGTGCCATATTCATCCCAGGGATTTGCACCTGTGCCGCGTAAACGCAGGGCGGCCGTGCCGTCGACTTCGGTGGGGAAGGGGCCGCTGCCGACGCGTGTGGTAAAGGCTTTGGCGACCCCAACGATACGGCCGACTACTTTTGGTCCCACACCTAAACCCGTGAGCGCACCGCCAGCCGTAGGAGCAGAACTGGTAACGAAGGGGTAGGTGCCGTGGTCGATGTCGAGCAAGGTGCCTTGGGCGCCTTCTGCCAACACGTTACGGCCGTTACGCAAAGCTTCATCCACCAACAATGGGCCATCGATTAAATGGGGAGCCAAGCGTTGGGCATAGGCGGCATATTCAGCAGCAACGGCCGTTGCATCGAGCGGTTCTGCTTGGTAAACGGCCGTTAGGGTTTTGTTGTGTTGTTCAATATGCGCCTTGATCGCGTCTGCCAATTCCTCAGGTGCGGCAAGTTGCGCGGCACGTAGCCCGGTGCGGCTGGTTTTATCGGTATAAGCGGGGCCAATGCCACGCATCGTTGTGCCAATCGCTCCCTTGCCGCGCAGCGCTTCTTTGGCTTTATCCAAGGCGATGTGGGCGGGCGTGATCAGATGGGTATTGAGGCTGATTTTCAAGCGTTCGGGACTCACATCCACGCCGCGTGCTTTTAAGGCATCCATTTCTCGCAAAGCAACGGCCGGATTCATGACCACGCCATTGCCGATGAGGCAAACAACATCTTCATGGATGATGCCGGATGGAATCAGGTGCAGCTTAAAAACCTCCGCACCAATTGTGATTGTATGGCCAGCATTGTCACCACCGCTAAAACGGGCGACGATATCGGCCTCGGCGGCGAGCAGGTCGGTGATATGTCCTTTGCCCTCATCGCCCCATTGTGCGCCAATGATCATGTTTAATGGCATTGTTTTTCTCCAAATTTAACCACAGAGAGCACAGAGAACACGGAGGTGAATTTTGTATTCTTGGTGATTTTTGTGGTTTGTAATTTTTTATACATACTAAAAAAAGACCCGATTACGGGCAACGCTGGTTGTCGTTTTCGGGTCTTTTGGGCTGTATCGTTTTGAATCTCCTCGGTTTTATAGGTGGACACAGTGTTTTTGCATGTCCATATTAATTATTTAACCGATGACGGAGTATATCAGATTTTTTGGAGAGGATACAAAAAGGAAAAATGTAATATTGTGGCAGTAGAATTTGATTAGCTTTGTAATAGCAACTTCTAGGATGCTTCATTGCTTACCAAGCTGAAAATTGCATACACAACGTCGAATTTTCGATGGTGCTTTATTTCTAGGCTATCTTAATATTCGCTATCCTGAGTATAGATAATGTCAAAATATGGTTTAAGAATTCATGGACTACATAACTTATCAATATCCAAAATTTCAAAAAACTGTGTACATGATTTTTTTTGTTGCGTTCTTTCTTGCATCTACTATTGCTATATTTTTACCAACTTTAGCGTTATTGGGTGTTATTGAAGGTGAGGCGAATCTATCTGCTATGCCAGTAGGTATGTTGGTTGGATCTATGCTTATATTCGTCGGAATTTATTTAAACATGTTTATGCCTGATGTTCGGGTCAGGGAGAATGGCTTCCGACTCAAGACCATTTTTTACGAAAGCCAATGGTTACGGTGGGAAGAGATAATTTCGGTGAATAAGCATCCTCTTTCTATGAGAAACTATGAGTGGCATGGAATTAGAATCGAGAACATACATCCAATCTATTCGTTTATAGGCACCAATCAACGAATTGGGGGGAAGGGTTTCTTGCTCACAGAAAAAATTCAAGGTTATGACGATCTAATACGAGTGTTAAAGACAAAAAGACCAGATTTGTTCTAGCATTAAACGGATTGGAAATAGGGACTCTGGCTATCAATAGTGTACATTGACGACTGTCCCCGTGGGTGCCCAACCGTATAACCAACCTGCTTCAGTCGGTTCTACATTCACACAGCCGTGGCTCATGGGGGTGCCGAAGTTGTTGTGCCAATAAGCGCCGTGAATGGCGTAATCTTCAAAGAAATACATCACATAAGGCACATCTTGAATGTAATAATCATAGCCCAATAGATAGCCGTTCATGGTTTGGGTTTCGTATTTCATGTAGGTGCGAAATTGACCAACGACAGTAGGCCATTGGCTCAGACCGCTGGAGATGAAGGTGTTAAATACGGCCGTATCTCCTTCATACGCCACCAATGTTTGATTGGTGAGATTGACATCAATCCAGCGTTCACCGTCGGCGACGATGGCGGGACGGCCGTTTGTTGGATTTTGCTCGCTGACGAAGGTAGGGATGACGGTGGGCGTGGGCAATGGCGTGGGTGTGGCAGTCGATGTGGGTGCCAAAGTTGGTGTGGGTGGTAAGGTATTGGTCGGGATGGGCGTGAAGGTGGCTGTGGGCACGGGTGTTTCGCCGCGCACCCAGGCCCCTAATGCGTTGATATTTGCGGCGATAAAATCATCTGGAGACGGCGTGCCATTGGGATCGAGGGGTTGATTGGGTGCATTGGCGATAACGGCCGTATCGCCATCACTCGCCCCAGCATCCAACAAACCACCACCAAACATGACTCCTGCCAAACATAAAGCCACCAAAATGCCAGCCCCAATTGCAATGAAAAGACCATTGGGGTTTTTGCGTCGGGGACGTGGGGCGGGTGGAACTGTTTTGGGAGGAACGGCCGTTGGCACAACTGTCTTTTTGACAGGTTGTTGGGGGGCAGATTGTACCGCCGTTGGCACAGGGCGATTCGCTGTGCGCAAATCAGCGGCACGCTGCCGATATTCTTGCGCGGCTTTCGGTGAGGTTGTCACCTGTGCCAACATCTGCCATGCGCGGTAATTTTGCGGATTCTGCTCGACAGCCTGTAGCAACAAACGACGTGCCTCGGCTGAATTGCCGCGTGCAATAGCGCTATTGGCTTGTTGTAACAGACTTGGTGTTTGATTACTCATTAATTAATCTATCAAAGTAACAGTTACACGGAGTTTCACGGAGCAAAGTCGAAGGAGCCTCACGGAGAGGTTTTGGAGATTTAGTATCCAATATATTTCTCTTTATGCTCCGTGTAACTCCATTTGCTCTCTGTGTTCCTCCGTGTTCCTATTCTTAGTCGGTGGCAAAAATTCTTACGGCGCAACTTCAAGGTAACACAAAATGCCGTTGATGATCGCATTGGCCGGAATGTCCGGCTGATCAACAAGCAGTGTGCGATCCTGGTTCATAAAGCCGGTTTCGAGGATGATCGCGGGCGTGCCGGGTGCGATTTCACGAAAAGCATGATAATCGGTCATATGTGGTGTGATGGTGTAGGCATGATAGGGTAGTTGTGTTTCCGTGCCATAGAATTCTTCCATGCAATTAAACAGAGCGCTTGAATCGGTGAACAACGAATCGGCGATTTTGTACCCGGTGGCTTCTTCGTTGATATAGTCACAAGAATCGGCATGGATGGAGATAACGGCCGTACCGCTGTAACCCAACAAGCGACTATCAAACTCATCCAACAAATCAGTACGCAAACCACGCGCACGCAGCGCATCCACAACCTTATTGGCGATGATCAAATTGACCTCTTCTTCAGTCAGGCCATCTTCGCATACCGCACCGGGGTCATTGGCCTTGTGCCCGGAAATAATACCAATGCGGCGTGGTGAGGGGCTTTGTGCTAGACGCTGCTCGACTGGCTTTGCTGGCACGGCTTTAATGATCGGTGCCGAAAACCCACTCGCCAAAACCTGGGAGGCATCGAGCTTGGGGCCATCCGCTGCGGGCCCAAAAATCGTATAGACACCATACATGCCAGCGGCAGCGACGATCAAAAAAATCAACACCGGCAAATAATGCCAGAATTGACGCATTAATGAATATTCAGAGCCGTCCCAGGATTCATCGTCATAGTGTGATTGCATACTGTTGTTATTGTACAACAAAACTCTTGGATTTGGAATTTGTTTAATATATGTGGGCTTTGTGGGAAATCATGAAGTTTAACATCGACCGCACGAAATCCGATCTGATTATTTTTTAGTTAGGCCAGCTCAAGTGCACGCATTGCAACTTCAGGCAATTCAATTGGAACAAACATAGCAACTGGATACAAATAACCATCCTCTGAACCGGGCTCACCTGTTGTTTCATCTAGGACACGGATCAATCCGTGGGCTGCGGATTCTTCATCTGAAACAGTTCGATAGACTTTGCCAATAATCAACGACATTGGGTTTGACTCATTACTGATGCATAAAACGTAATCAATTGTACTCATAATAGCCTTACTACTCTGTAACAAAAGAAGTTCAACTTCTTATATTCTTGACCACCTCTGGTTAATCCAGAAGTTGAACTTCTAATAACTTTAGTGACAGTGTATTACCTTATCAATTAGATTAAAGGTTGGCTTAAAATGCCTATGTTGTCAAGTGAAATTGCGTAGTTGTGGGTGGGTTGGCTTCTTTTTTGTAGGTCGAGCGTACCCTTAGCGCAATGGCTTGTTGGGCGGGTTGTGGGTAAAATTCGCCTTCTATGGATTCGATTTTGCGACGGGCACAACGGCCGTTTCCGTTTGCCCTATTATTACTCATACTAACCATCCTGCTGGCCTACTGGCTGCGGCTGATCAATCTGGATACGTTCAGCTTCTGGACCGACGAAGGGTTGACCCCGCTGCGGTCTGGTTACCCCGTCGCCGAAATCTTGAGTAATCGCATTATTATTCAAGAAGGCATCACCAAAGACACACACCCCGCTTTTTATTATCTACTCATCCATTTCACGCGCCGACTGTTTGGCGAGAGTGATTTTGCTTTTCGCTACCCTTCGCTGCTGGCGGGTGTGCTGCTTGTGCCGCTGTTGTTTCAATTCGGACGGCGCTTGCAGGGTGCGGGCGTGGGGCTGTTGGCGGCGCTGCTGGTGGCGGTTAATCCGCTGCAAATCTATTATGCCAACGAAGCGCGTATGTATACGGTCTTGGTTATGTTGGCGGCAGCGGCTAGTTATGTGCTCTGGCGTGCTTTGCAGGGAGGCGATTTGCGCCGTTATTTGCCCGCCTATATCGTGCTGGCTGGTCTAGCTTTTTATACGCATTATACGGCCGTTTTCCTCATCGCCGTGCAAGCTGTTTTTTGGGCCTGGATATTGTGGCGGCAGGGATATAAGAGATTGTTGATAGGAACGGCCGTACTTGGCATACTGCTCGCCATTCCCGTCATTCCCTTCACCATTCCGCGCCTTTTTACTGGAGCCGAAGCCAACTATTATTACGTGGCTCCCTTTGTGATGTTAAAAGATGTCGTCCACTTTTTTAACCTGGGCATGAGTACCGATTTCAACCAATGGAGCATCAAATTGCTGGATATTTTGCTGCTTGTGCTCGGGTTGATTGGGTTGTGGGCGGCACGTTCCTGGTTAAAACGGTCATTTTTGCTGACTTACTTGCTCGCTGTGGTGTTTGGTTTGATGGTGGGTTCACTGCTAAAGCCGATGTATCAAGGTGTGCGCCATATCATGCTGGGCAGCCCGGCATTTGTACTGCTGTTGGCCTTGGGCATGGGGGCACTCATCAGTTTCCTGCTGGCACAGGTGGCGCGGTCAGGAGACCGACCGCGAGCGATGCAGCAAAAAAAGAATCTTGCATGGCGTGTGTTGGCGAGCATCGCAGCTGTTATTTTGCTGCTTACACCCTTTATGGGCGCATACCTATCGCTGGACAACCTTTATAATAATCCTGTTTATGCCAAAGGTGATTTCCGCAGCATCATCGCGTATATTGAAGCGCGTGCGGGTGAAAATGATGTGATCGTTTACAATGATGCCATCCTGCTGCCGACGCATGCACAATATAAAACACGTCAGGATATTGATGTGACGGCGCTGCCGGTTTATCCACACGCCGCTGATGCCAATCTGGAGGCGCAGTTGGCTGCTCTGGCCGCGCAATATGATCGTATCTGGTTCATGCCTGGCAAACCAGCCGATGGCCGGGATGCTGAGCAGCAAGTACGTGGCTGGCTAGATGCAAATCTGCCTGTGGTCGACGAGCACCGTATCAGCACACAAAAAGCAAATGTGAGCACGGTGGCATTTAGCACGGCCGTTCCGATAATAGACACAATGGAGGAAAACGGCCGTTCGCTCGACATCGCCTGGCCAGAATTGCCTGCCCTGGTAGGCATCCAAACCAACTTCACCGAACCGGCCAGCGCCAGCACCCTTTGGTTTGATTTGTTTTGGGCCGGTGATCAAAAACCACCAAATGCCGCCTCCATGCGTTTCAGTTTACGAGGTCCAGATGGGCAAGAGTGGGTGGTTGATGAACAACGTTTAGCACGCTCGACGGCCGTTTGGCCGGCAGATGGCTTGGTGCGCCAGAGCTACAAATTACCTGTACCACCTGGCACACCGCCTGGTATCTATGCATTATGGGCGCAACCGCTGGCTGATGGTAACGTAATTGCTGAGCCACAACTATTGGCTGAGATTGAGATAGGTGTCACGCAGTCCCCATTTTCTGGCAATCCAGCCATTATTTTTGACAATGGCCTCAGTTTGCAAGCCGTTGAGCTTTACGACGAAGGCGTATTTCCTGGCAACAACCTGCCCATCGACCTCTATTGGAAAATCCAAAATAGCGCCGAGATAGAACCATCTGGCTTGCGTTATCGCCTGGCGCTCATCGGGCCAAATGGAGAACTGCTGCGTGAGCAAAGCGCGACACCTGGTGCATCCTGGCTGGAAGCATGGCCGCAGGATACTGTTTTGCGTGAATCGACAGGCGTTTTTATTTATCCAGAAACCCAACCAGGCCAATATGAGTTGCAGTGGCGTTTGGAAGCTGCCGATGATGTGGTGGCGGGACGGCCGTTCTGGCGACCCTGGTCAAGTGAATCTGTCAGTTATGGCAGTATAGAAGTGCTGCCCTGGCCGTTGGAAACGGCGCTCCCAAATGATGTTGAATTGATTGATGCTCAATTTGGACCGGCAATTCAACTTTATGGTTACAATATAGGGGCGGTTGATGCAGGAAATTTGCCGCTAACACTTATTTGGCAAGCTACGGATGTGCCGGCGGATAGCTACCTGGTTTTTGTGCATCTGGTAGACGCGGCCGGCAATATTGTCAGCCAAGTTGACCGTGTGCCTGTTGCTGGCTTGCGACCGACTTCTGGCTGGCGTGCAGGTGAGGTGTTGACAGATAACATCGTTTTGACACTGCCCGTCGATTTGGCTCCGGGTGCATACACAATCAATGTGGGTATCTTCAATACCGACGATGGCCAACGGCTGCCCCTGTTCGTGGATGCTCAGCCACAGCCAAACAATCAATTGTCTTTAACCACGGTGACATTGCCATGACAAATCAAAAACCAACAGCCCCGCGAAAATTATGGTTGGGTTTCATTTTATTCTTTTATTTGGCTGTGACAATGGCTTATGGTTTTATCAATCCTCTTTTTGAAGCCCCTGACGCGCATCTGCATTATCTTGTCACACAATATATCGCCGATAAAGGACGCTTGCCCGTTGTCGGTGGGGCAGATTTGTATGGTGAAGAAATTAACCAGGAGGCCGCGCAGCCACCGCTCTACTATCTGCTGGGGGCCGCGCTGATTGCCCCTTTGGATACGGCCGATTCCTACACCCAAATCTGGAAAAACAGATATGCCGCCATCGGCAACGCGTCCACACCCGTTAATCGCAATCGCCTGATACATACGGCCGTAGAAGATTGGCCGTGGCAAGGGTATGCACAAGCGGCACATTTACTGCGTCTATTCTCAACTATGTTGGGGCTGGGCACCTTGTTGTGTATTTATGGCGGCGGCCGTTTGCTTTGGCCGCAAGATAGCTATAAACCGTTATTAGCCACTGGTTTGGCTGCCTTTTTGCCCCAGTTCAACTTTTTGCATGCATCTATCAGTAATGATCCATTGATCATCTTTTTGGCAGCATTTGCATTGTGGCAGTTGATGCGTATATGGTTGGCGGGGGTGACAAACGGCCGTTTGCTGCTGCTGGGCATCACAATTGGACTGGCCGCACTGGCTAAAAACGCGGGGATAACGCTGCTTGTTTATGCTGGCGGTGTCCTTTTGCTGTTGGCTTTGCGCGAACGAGTATCAGTACGCAAATTTGTTGGCTGGTTCGCTTTGCTGGTCGTGCCAATTTTGGCGCTGGCGGGCTGGTTATGGCTGCGCAATTGGGGTTTGTATGGTGACATCACGGCTACCAACCAGTTTATCCAAATCGCTGGCGGGGATCGTGGTTATAACTTGTGGCAAGTTCTGGCTGAATCCAGCGGCTTGTGGCAGTCGTTGATCGGCGTGTTTGGCTGGTTTACCGTGCGTCCCCCAGCTTGGGTCTATGCTTTTTGGAATAGCATCGTGATTATGGCACTGTTGGGTGGTTTGTGGGGCTTATGGCGGGGTAAGTGGCGTAAGTCGGTGCATCGTCCGACCTCATTGGCCTCTTTGTTAAATCAGAAATGGGTGCTGCCTTTGCTGTTGGCGGGTTGGGTTGTAGCTGTGTATGCCAGCTTGCTCTTGTTTATGCTGCAAACGGAAGCGGCACAGGGACGTTTGTTGTTGCCGGCGCTGCTGCCGCTGGCATTGGGTTTGACCTATGGGTGGACAACGACAAATTGGCTGCGACGGCTCTCGAAACTACTGACACCGCTGGCACTGCTGGTGACGATTTATTGTCTCTGGTTTGTAATTCGGCCGGTCTATGCTTTGCCAGAGGTTGTTGAGTCGCTGCCGCAAGATGCGCTGCTGATTGATGAAGATATGGGACATGGTTTACAGTTGGTTGGCGCCTTGGTGGAAACAGAAACGGCCGTTCCTGGCGATACCATCACGCTCACCCTCTACTGGCGTGCCAACATAATTCCAACCGAGCCACCCGAACAAGTCATCAGTCTGTTTGGGCGTGATGGGGTCGAAATCGGCAAAACACATACGTATCATGGTCGCGGTATGTATCCGGCGACCTTGTGGCCAGCCGGACGCTTGATCGCGGATCGTACACAGGTGAATATTGATGCAGCAACGGCCGTGCCCGTTTTAGGTCGTATTTCGGTTGGTTTGGCGGATGGTGAACGTGTGACGGCGGGTGAAGTCAAAATTTTACCGACTGAATGGCCGGATGCCGCTGAACCGCGGCTGGCGCTGTTGGGCGAGACGATTGAGCTGTTAGATGTGATTGTGACGCCGCAGCAAGCTGCACCTGGCGAGACGATTGAGTTAAATGTGCAGTGGCGTGCAACGGCCGTGCCTGCTGGTAACTACACAACATTGCTGCACCTGGGACAGCCCGATCAGCCACCGCTGGCTGTCGGTGACCGCCCTCCGCTGAATGCAGATTATCCGACCCGTGTATGGGCTGTGGGTGAAATTATCAATGACAACTATATATTGACACTGCCGGAAGATGTGGGTAACGGCCGTCATCCGCTCTGGATTGGCATGTATGATAGTAAAAGTCTTGAACGCTTGCCGCTCACCGTGAATGGCGAACCCCAACCCACTAATGTTTTCCTGGCTGGCTGGATTGAGGTAGGGGAGTGATGCAGGAAAGGAACACGGAGGGGCCCGGAGAAGACACAGAGTTTGTGGAGATTTTGGAGGATGATGTCGTGGATAACCAACTGCCCTCCCCCACCTCTCCGTGGAACTCCCTAAATCCTCCGCGTAACTCCGTGTTACTTCTGATCACCATCCTTTACTTGGTCTTAGGCTTTGCCTACAGCAGCATCAATCCCATCCTGGAAAGCCCCGACGAGCTGCTCAATTACGAAAATATCCGCTTCATTGTCGAACAGCGGCGGTTGCCCGTATTGCAGCCGGGTGAATTTTCCAAAGCGCATCATCCCCCCTTGTATTATGTGCTGGGCGCGGCGTTGACCGGCCAGATTCCCAACGAGCAACTTGATCTGTTGGCAGACAACGTAAACCCATTCTGGGGTTATCGCACCTATGAAGTTGGCGATGATAACAAAAGTCAATATTTACATGACACGCAGTTGGAAGGTTGGCCATACCAGGATGCTGTCCTTGGTATTCGCATTATGCGCTGGCTGTCGTTGTTATTGGGTGCTGGCGTTGTGGTGACGATTTATGCGACCACGCGCCTATTGATTCCGGCCGAACCTGCTCTTGCCTGGGGGGCGGCGGCTTTGGTTGCGTTTAACCCCATGTTTTTGTTCATTCAGAGTTCTGTGCATAACGATGCGCTGACGAATTTGCTGGCGGCTTTGACGCTGTTTGGTGTTGTTCGTTACTGGCAATATGGCCCATCAGTAAGACGTGCAGCCTTTATCGGTGTTGTGGCGGCATTGGGCATCCTGACCAAGATTACCTTTTTGTTTTTAGGGCCATTTGTCGCTTTGGCATTGGTTTTACGCTGTTGGCAAGATCGAAAAAGTGCCCCGGATTGGTGGCGAACAGCATTAAAAATGCTGCTGATTGGCGGCGGGTTGGTGCTGGCGATTGCAGGTTGGTGGTTTGTGCGGAACCAGATGCTCTATGGCGAACCGACGAGTATGCAGTTACAAGCATCCATCTGGCAGCCGCGTGAAAATGCGCCCGATTGGGGCGCGGCAGTCGGTGAGCTAGGTTTTCTGCGCGATTCATTTTGGGGTGTTTTTGGGTTTGGGCAGATTTTGCTGCATAAACCGGTTTATCTGGGATTGGCGTTGTTTGATCTCGCGGCGTTGGCCGGATTGGTTTTGTGGGTGCTGCGAACGCGCCATCATGAGGGGATTTATCGCGCCCAAGGTTTGTTGGTGGCGGTTTTATTGGTGGCTCCGTTGACGGCTTTTGTGGCTACGTTTGGGCGCATGGCGGTCAGTGGCAGTGCTGATTTTGGGCGATATTTGTTTACGACTTATGCTGCGCTGGCTCCTTTGGCAATTTTGGGTTTGACGGAATGGATACCGGTTGCGAAGCGCGTGCGTTGGCAACGGCCGTTGCTTTTCGCCCTTTCTTCTCTCTTCTTGCTCCTGGCTGTTTATGCGCTGGTAGGTGTATTAAAACCAGCCTACGCGCCGCCCCCAATTTATACAAACGTGACTAAGATTGAGAACGTAACGGCCGTTGATGTGAGCTATCCAGGTTTAGCTGATTTGGTGGGGTATCGACTTGTGCCGGATGCGGCCGTTGCTGGTGAAAAGATCGACGTGACACTGTATTGGCAAGTGACCGGCACAACTGACCATAATTACCCGCTGTTTGTACAATTGGTGAACAGTGTTGGTGAACGCATTGCTGGCCGTGATACACATCCCGGCTTGGGCAATTATCCCACCAGCCAATGGCAGGCGGGTGAAATCATCGCTGATACGATACCGGTTTATCTGCCTGCTGATGCTGCCGGGCCAATCGGCGTGTATGTCAATGTCGGATTGCGGGATGAAAACGGTGATTATTTAAGCACAGATGCCGGTTATGATACGGTTACGTTAGATATGCTGCGCCTGTCAGGTGAAAACCCTGTGGAGCCGGTCGGCCGGCCTGTTTTTTATGAGTTGGGTGGAGTGGTTGCCCTGTTAGGGATTGCAGGAGCGGGGGATACGGCCACTTCGACAGGCTCAGCACAGGCTGCTGCTGGTACAACCATCCCCTTCACCTTAACCTGGCAAGCCCAACAAACACCGGAGACAGATTAT
>CAYGMR010000087.1:0-14789 GCA_964350725.1 uncultured Ardenticatenaceae bacterium
CAGCTTTTGATTGGGCGTGCTTTTGATTTGACTGAGCAGCCGGCTTGGGAAATAGCAACACTTGTCGCACTTGCAGCAGGCGTTTTTCTGGCTGCCACGGCACAAGGGGCACTTGGTCTGGTGCGTAATTACGCCACGGAATTCATTGCCCAACGCATGGAGCGGGATTCCCGTGACGAACTGTATGTGAGTTTGTTGGGTAAAAGCCAGACTTTTCATGGCCGCCAACGGATTGGCGATGTCATGGCACGCGCCACCAACGATGTACGCACGCTCAACATCATGTTCAGCCCCGGTTTGATGCTGATCGTCGATGCCTTTATGGGCATCATTGCACCTATCATTTTAATTTATTTGCTAGAACCGACTTTGCTTCTGGTACCACTGCTTTTCCTGGTTGCTTTCACGATTACCGTATGGGATTATTCACGCCAGCTCAATCCTGTCAGCAATGCGATGCGCGAACAGTTCGGTGTTATGAATGCCAATCTCGCTGAAACGATTTCTGGCATTGAGGTTGTGAAGGGCAATGCTCAAGAAGATCAGGAACAGGCCAAATTTGTGACCGATGCCAGCCTCTATCGCGATTATTTTGTGCGTCAAGGTGAAATTCAAGCACGTTATTTGCCCATGCTCATGTTTAGCATTGCTTGGGCAGCCGCTTTTCTACATGCGATGCTGTTGTGGCAAGCTGGTACGATTTCGTTGGGTGGCGTTGTGGCTTATATGGGTTTAATTGGCATCTTGCGCTTTCCAACGTTTATTTCGATCTTCTCTTTTAATTTGGTGCAGTTGGGCATCGCCAGTGCGCGTCGTATTCTGGACATGATCAACACGGAAACGGACCTCGATGAAAACCAAGCGGGTGTTGCCGAAAAAATCAACGGACAGGTGCGTTTTGAGAATGTGACGTTTAGTTACGATGGCAAACCGGTGCTGAAAAATATTAGCTTTACGGCTAATCCGGGCGAGACGGTGGCGATTGTGGGGCAAACAGGATCGGGGAAGACGACCTTGACACGTTTGATTAACCGCATATTTGACGCTGAAGACGGCCGTATCTACGTAGACGATATCGATGTCCGCGATTGGAACCTGGAATCATTACGCTCGCAAATATCAACCATCGAACAAGACGTATTCCTCTTTTCACGCACCCTGGCGCAAAACATCGCTTTTGGTGAACCGGATGCCGACGAAGCGACGATTGAACGCGCCGCACAAGAGGCACAGGCTGATGATTTCATCAGAAGTTTTAAGGATGGTTATGCAACTGAAGTTGGCGAACGAGGTGTCATGCTCTCTGGTGGGCAGCGGCAGCGCATTGCAATCGCACGCGCTTTTCTGACGAATCCGCGTATTTTGATTTTGGATGACAGCACAAGTGCTATCGATAGTGCCACCGAGGACAAAATTCAACGTGCCATGCGGCGCATCAGCCGCGAACGCACAACTTTTTTGATTACACATCGGCTGAGTCAAATACGCTGGGCAGATCGCATTTTGGTGCTTAAACACGGTGAATTGGTCGACCAGGGTACGCATGAAGAGCTGTTAGAACGCAGCGAAGATTACCAACGCATATTTGCACGCTATGAATAAATACGGACATTAAAGAAAATGGGTTTTATTTTAGACGGACTTGATAGTGAAGATTATGACCGGCAATATAATGACCGGGATTTATTAAAACGCATTCTGGCATATTTTCGGCCGTATACCAACAAAATGATCCTGGTGACGGCGATGATCACGCTGAATTCGGCGTTTACCATTGCAGGCCCCATACTCATCTCTAAAGCCATCGACATTTTAGCTGTCAATCCGACCAATCAGGCAATTTGGCTAATGACGCTGGGTATCCTGTTTTTGGGGGTTTCGGCCTGGGTCTTTAATTTCATTCGGCAATGGTTTTCGGCACGAGTGACAGGTAATGTTGTCTTGAAGCTGCGTGAGGATGTGTTTGTGGCTACGGTGAGCCATGATATGTCCTTTTTTGATGATCATCCCTCGGGCAAAGTTGTCAGCCGCGTAACCTCTGACACACAAGATTTTGCCGAAACTGTCAATTTGACGTTGAATTTATTTAGCCAGGGCTTGTTGGTGCTTATGCTCACCGTCTGGCTGTTCACTATCAATGTCAAGCTAACACTGCTGTTAATTGTCATGACCCCCTTGGCGGTGATTATCGCGCTGAGTTTCAGAGGTATCGCACGCAAGGTGACACAAAATGCACGCCGCATCACGGCAACGATCAATGCTCAAATTCAAGAATCAATCAGCGGCATTGTCGTGGCCAAGAGTTTTCGGCAAGAACCAGCGATTTATGCCACCTTTGATGAAAACAATCGCCAGGGATATAAGCTGGGCGTGCAGCGCGGTATGACGCTGATGTCGATCTTCCCGATTATGAGCCTTGCGTCGGGCTTGGGAACAGCATTGCTGGTGTTTTATGGTGGCATTGCAACCCTTAATCCAGCTAGTGGTGTCACGCCGGGAGATTGGTATCTCTATATGCAGGCGGTCGGTTTCTATTGGTGGCCGATGATGAATATCGCTTCGTTTTGGAGCCAATTCCAGGATGGCCTCTCGGCGGCAGAACGCGCTTTTGCATTGATCGATTTGGAGCCAAAGGTGATCCAGACGGCAGATGAACCCGTTGAGCAAGTCAACGGCCGTATCACCTTCCAAGATATCCTTTTTAGCTACACAGACAAGGAGATCGTCCTGCCCGATTTTTCATTGGATATCTCCCCAGGCGAAACAGTCGCCATCGTCGGACACACTGGAGCCGGCAAGAGCAGCGTTGCCAAACTAATCACGCGCTTTTACGAATTCCAAGGTGGTCAAATCCTGATTGATGGTCGCGATATACGCACCCTCGATTTGGGGCAATATCGGCTGCAAATTGGGGGCGTGCCGCAAGAACCATTCTTGTTTTCAGGCACAATTGGTGAGAATATTCGTTACGGCCGTCCCACAGCAACAGATGAAGATGTGATCGCCGCCGCCAACAAAATTGGTCATGGGGATTGGCTTGACGTAATGCCAGAAGGGTTAGATACGGATGTTGGTGAACGCGGCAGCAGTTTGTCTATGGGACAGCGTCAGTTAGTCGCGTTAGCACGGGTTGTACTCAAAAACCCAGCCATCTTCATCCTGGATGAAGCCACAGCCAGTGTGGATCCATTCACTGAGACTCAAATTCAAGAAGGGTTAGATGTGCTCATGGCGGATCGCACCGCCATTGTTATTGCCCATCGACTTTCTACTGTGCGCCATGCTAATCGTATCATTGTTATGGCCGATGGTGGCATTATCGAGGAAGGGCAGCATGATGAACTGTTAACCCAAGGTGGCCATTATGCAGATTTATACAACACCTATTTCCGGCATCAATCGTTGGAATACATTAATTCTTGGGTGCAAGAGAATGAATAGGATTGAGGGGGGGCGTTTTTGCCACAGATTAACACGGATTTTCACGGATTATGGGGAACGTCATTTTCTAACCAATCGATAACTTCTTGTAACGTGGTGACTCTGATGATCCTGTCTGGTAATTCGCCCCCGCCATTGTTGTTACGATCGAGCCAGATGCCACGGCCGTAGCCCCCCTGCTGCACAGCTCCCAGCGCATCAACTTCCATATTATCGCCAATCAACACACAAGCTTCCGGGGTTGTGTGCACATGCGCAGCCGCCCGCCGAAAGATAGTGCGTGCTGGTTTATGCACGCCTTCTTCTTCGCTAATTGTGATATGCTGCGAAGGAATCAACGCACCCACCATTTTCTCCATCATGGGGCGCGCTGTGGCTGAATGGTTAGATACTATTCCTAATGTATAACCCTGTTTTTGCAGTTGTTCTAGCGTTTGTAATACATCTGGATAGAGCTTTGTGGGCAGTTGCGCATAGGTTCCATATAGGCGAATGAGCAGCGGCCAGCTTAGGTCGGGGGGACCCAATTTTTTAAGTAAATGATAATAGCTCCAACCAATCTCTTGGCGCGTCTGTGGAATGTGCTGCTTGGATACTTCTTCAGCATCACGGTCAGCAGCTACTTCTGCTAAGGCGTTTTCAATCTGACTTTGAGAATAATCCAAACCGGCGATTGCAAACATCGCTGCTAAGCGGGCGCTAAAATCATCGGCCCCCACTTCAGAATAGGCCAATGTATGATCCCAATCGAACAGGACGGCCGTTACCCCCTTAACATTCTCCATCATCATTTCCATTTACAGTGGGCAGCCAGACAGAAACGGCCGTGCCTTGATCAAGCTCGCTTTCAATTTCAATTTTACCTTGGTGTCGGGCTATTATCTCCATACATATCGTCAACCCCAAACCAGTACCGGGGGCTTTGCTTTTCTGACTGGCCTGTCCGCGATAAAAGCGATCATAAAGTTGATCCATTTCTTCGGGCGCAATGCCAAAACCTGTGTCTGTCACCCGCACCCAAACAGCAGGGACTGTATCCAAACTGCCATGTCCGCTGTCCCAAACAACCTGCCCACCTTCTGGCGTATACATAATTGCGTTCACAAGCAAGTTAATAAAAACTTGTTCTAATTGATCATAATCAGCCATGACCGATGGCAAATTATCAGGCAAGTTTGTTGATAGATCAATCTGGTGTGCTTGCGCACGCTTTTGGTATGCATCGACAACCTTTTTTACCAAGCTGTCTAAATCAACGGAGCTAATTTGAACTGGCAAATCACCTGAATCAAGCATGGAAAGGTCTAGCAAGTCCCGGATCAAGCGCGTGAGCCGATCTGTTTCCTGATTCAAAATCTCTATATAGCGCTCTTGGTTTTTAGGTTTACCACGTTCTAACAGTTGCAAATAGAGCGATATATTGGCTAAAGGCGTTTTGAGTTCATGAGAAACGTTCGCAATAATATTGCTTTTTAAACGATCCACCTCTTTGAGTTTGCTGATATCAGATTGGACAGCGACAAAACCGCTCACTTGATCATCGCCCACTTCAATGGGGGCAATGGTTAATCTAGCATCATACGGTTCGCCATCTTTACGCTGTTGCCTTATTTCACCATGCCAACCGCGCCGGGCCTGAACGGCCGTCCAGATTTGGGTCAACATTTCTGCCGCAGAAGCGTCGCTCCCTAATACATTTAACGGCTGTCCGAAAAGTTCCTCTTCCACATACCCTGTCATTTGCAAAAGTGCCGGATTCGCATACATAATGATCCCTTCTAGGCTCATAAAATACACACCCTCACCGGCACTATCTAAAATTGCCTGGGTCCGATCTCGTTCTCTACGTAATTCTTTTGTGCGCTCAGTCACTTCTTCAGCCAAATTATCCGCCTGGCGACGTACCGCTTCATAAAGGCGAATATTCTCCAAAACAGGCGCGATTTGATTAGACGAGGCTTGTAGTAGATCAATATCAGCTTGTGGATAAAAATCATCGGGATCACGGCGACCAAAGAGCCAAACACCTAATGTTGTTTGACGCGTTTTCAGAGGGATTACCAAACGTACCCAGTGCCATGGAGGCTGCAAAGCCTCTGGCGAAGATACATATTGGTCAGCCTGTGAAAGAAGGTGTTTTACAGGTTGAGTAAACGGCCGTTGGTCCTCTACATCAACCCCCTGTGCATACCAAACTTGATCCTGATCATCTTCAAATGCATAGAGTAATGATTGGCGAATAAGCAAACTTGGTAATATGTCCTCATTAAGCAAGCGTACCAGGTCGTCACGGCTAAACGCTGAAGGAATTTGGTCAGCAAAAACGCGAATGATTTCATCGGGATCATATTTTGTGCCATACGCCAATTGATTCACCCAGCGCTGGATGCGATCAAACAAAAATGGTATTGCAATCACAAATATGATTGCAATCGCCAAAAAATAGACGGTTTGCCCACTGGGAGACGCAATAAATTGCATGCCAAAAAGCATTAAGATCAATAGAACTGGCGGAAAAAGCAATATAAAACTATATTGACTTAACAAACGGTTTGCACGAAATTCCAAAACGCCAAGTTGGTGTTTATAAATGGCATAAACATAAAAAAAAGGCAAAATCGGAATGGCTAAATAGGCAATAGCCAAAGCCAATTCATTAGCTACTGGAACTTGTAATAAAGTTGGCACAAAAACAATCATAATGCCAGGAATAAAAGCCAATGCGATCCCCGTCAACATGAGTCGTGCAACAATACGCTCAGAAGCAAGCGTTGCCGGACGAACTAAGCGGTAAATAAGCAAACCAAAACTGACTAACAAAGCAAAAACAAAACCAAAGGTAGAAAATTGCCTTGGCGCTATTTGGGTTATTTCAAGTACAACCAGAATTAATGAGACTACATACAGAACAGGCACAAAGTAACGCACGATACGCGGAAAAATCAGCCGAGGCACAATTAAGTGCAAATGAATGGTTACTGGCAGCAACAACCAACTACATGCGCCATATAAGATTCGCGAGCCAGCAACTTGCCAGTTAGCGATCGTGCCAAGAATGGCCCAAATCGAAATCAAATAAAAAAAAGCGACTAACAAACGCCAACGCGAATCCCGTGGGCGTAAAAATAGTAAAACAATCGATCCTGCCAACCAAAAGGGAAAAAACCAAAATGTGGCGATAAAGCGGCGAAATCTATCATCAATCTTGGCTTTGGGCATCTCCAGAAGGATGGTTCCGCCATTATCTATAAGTTCGACAGCAATCTTTTCACCAACAGCAGCCCCTTCAAATGGCACGCTCAACCGATCGTCCGTATATTGCGCGTCAGTTAAGTCACCAATCCGGCCCAATACCGCGCCAATCTCAACTCCAGGTTGAATTGATTCATTAACAGTCCAACCTCGAATACCAGCTGTTATTTCAATGCCTGGGTAAGGAACGCGAAAAATATAAGCGATTGTGTAATAAAAGTACACGCCTAACACTAAAAGTGCTATTAAAATCAATAACCAATCAGCATATCCTTTGTGCCTAACTTTCAAACTCATATTTCTAACGCCGGGTTCCACATATGTATCGATTTCCTTGCTGCGTTTTAATTGTAATATGACATAGATGGATCAAGCTAACAATCAGGTTATATGGCTAAAGTTTCTTGTAATGCTTCTAAGGAAATCCCGCTCCCTGCGGATTGCAACAATGGCAGTAGAGCATGCTTGGCATATTTATCCAAGATGTTTTGCATAACCTGTGGTTGTGGCAATGTCATCGACTCTAAAACAACTTGCGCAGTTTTATAACGTTCAATCATCTGATAAACAGCATAACTAACAGCTCCGCTCGAAATTAATATTTGTTGCGCTTTAGCCAGGCATGTGGGGTCGTGTGCCACGATGGGCAGGAGCTGTTCAAATTGTTCTTTATCTGTGTGGGGGGCGGTGCGTGCATACAAAATGAGCAAATTGTTCCGCCCCTGCTGCCAATCTGCGTTCACTGGTGTTTGCAATGCATCATGCAGATCATCTTCGATTTGAATGATTTCCCCAATAATTTTGCCGAAACGATATAATTCTGTAGCAACGGCCGTATTCACCCCAGCCAAAATGCCTCCAATCTGATAAGCAGCCCCGTAAAATGGCGTACTCTTGGCATCAACCTGTTTCCAATAATTCGCCTCTCCCATCAAATTCTGGGTATCTAACTGTTGGCCTGCAGATGTGGCTAATGTTGCATTAGCCAAACAAGTCGATAAGTTTGCACGTTGTGTATCACTCACAGATGCTCGTGTCACCAGGCACATTGCAGCAGCCTGTAAAGCCATTGCCATGTTTGCCACATTGCCTACACCGCTGCGCAAATGTTCGCCGCGTGGATCGTCATCTAACATATCATCAACTAGAATAATACTAACTTGCAAACACGCGATTGCGGCTGCACCGACAATGGCGGCATCCGGATCACCCCCGGAGGCTTCACAAGCCAGCAAAGGTATCTCCCAATCAGGACGAGGAACATTTCCTGAAAGCTTGAAAACATTGATGATTTCTGGCCAGGTTGCGATTTCTGGCAAAGTTTGTAATTGAGCTTGGATATGCTCCTGTAAAATGGTCATTTTTTCTCCAATGAACGCAAAAGCGTGTGGTACTAGACCACACGCCTTTTAATGTTTATTGATTAACACGGCAGCTATAAAGCAGACCATCCACTCTAATCAGTCGGTTTTGAGACCAACTCTATGAGATCATCCATCTTCCAATTCTCGGCCGTCAAATCTAGTCAAACCAAACAAGACAGCCAACAAATTACTTCCCTGGCCAACCGCTCCAGGTACCCAACTGTGGCCCTACATCCTTAACAGAATTTTTACTGTCAAGCTGCGTTAAACTACGCAAGGCATCTAATAAATTCCCTTTTGATTCAGTACTGTTCAGCAATTGGTGGAACAATTCAATATTCAGGTTTTCTTTCATGATCTCTCCTATGCCCTCAAAGCTTCCACACCATTATGTAGATTCTCAATCAGGGTCACAAAATATTTACATATCACCTAAAAATAGCATACTTTTTCCGTTTGTCGATAGTACCTAAGTACTACTATAGCATTATCATCACTAGCGGCACGCAAACCACATACTTATTCTAACATCAAACCCTATGGATACCCCTCTGGTGTGGGTGTTGGGGTTAACAAATCGGGGATATCTGGTGTGGCTGTAAGGGTTGGCAAAATGGGGGAAATTGTCGGTGTCAGCGTTTTCAACAGATCACTTGTGGGCGTAGGCGATACAGTCGGGGTTAATGTGTTCGTCGGAGTCGGGGTTGGGGTAGATGATGGTGTCGCAGTTGGTGTCGCCGTGGGCGTAGGCGTAGGCGCTAATAAATTTAGGGTAACTCGATCTTCTTTTGTGACCGGATCAAATTCAGGTGTATATGGATTATCTGGTCCAAAAACGACAACCCGCACAGTGATCGGGCCAGCATAATCCAGGTCTGAAGTGTCCCAATTCATCAGCAAGCCATTTTCAACCGGGGTATTCTGTCGGTTTCCAATCACAGCCCAACCGCCTGGATTATTTCCAATGCCAAATTCAACTTGATAACCCGTGAAGTTGGGTGCTTTGGCAGTTCCAACAATGCTGATAGTATCGATAATATTTGTGCCCGCAGACGGTTGTATAATTTGTGCTATTGGCCGGTCATCGGGGCTACAAGTTTGGGTTGGCGGCAGTTGCAAAGGTAAGCGGATATCGCGTTGTGATGCCCAATTATTACCAGCAGCTGTTTTTTCAACCCAGGTTTTTGCGGCGGCTTCCTCCCTATCTACAACCGTATCATTGCCAGATACCAAGATAGAAAAGAAATTGGCTTCATATACATTATCAGCACAGGCATCGCTGGCGCGTTGCAATGACCATAAATCTATCGGAGCCTTGCGGAAAAAGTCAAAACTGTTGGTCAACGGGGGTTGGTCACCCACAAATTTTTCGGTAATCGTTTGGCGACAGCCGGCACTCGGTTCAGTACCAGAATCTGCACAAATCGAACGCTCAAAAATGCTGCCCGGTTGCACAAAGCCATTTGTTGGGAAGGTTGCCAGGTATTGAGCCATGAAGCTGTTCCAAATCGGAGCCGCCACTTGTGTCCCAGATTGACCAACGCCAATGGGACTATTGTCTGTGTTGCCAACCCATACGGCCGTTACTACTTCAGGAGAATAGCCGATTGTCCAGGCATCACGTACATCATTGCGATTTGTGCCTGAGGTACCAGTTTTTGCTGCAACTGTGTGCCCCGGCAAAACTAATGGGTTATTCGTGCCAAAAGAAGGTTGGCGCGCATTGTTATCTGCCAAAATGTCACTGAGCAAATAAGCATGTTCGGGCCGCACAACAGGCGTTGTGGACGCCCGTTCTTGTTCAAAAAGGATTTCGCCCTGGCTGTTTTCGATGCGATCAATCGCGTAGGGTGTCATGAAACTACCTTCATTGGCTAAGGCACCAAAAGCACCTGCCATTTCCAGTGGCGTGACTTCACCACCACCCAAGGCCAATGAAAGGCCATGATTGCGCGGTTGGCCAACTTCCTGACAGCCGCTGTCTTGCAAACTCGTGAGACCCAGCTCCTGCACATCATTAATGAAATTACAGACACCCACGTATTCCAAAGCTTTAACGGCCGTTATATTATACGAATTACCGAGAGACGGCCGTAGACGCAGCGGGCCATGAAACTGATCATCATAATTCTTAGGTTCATAAGCGGGATTGGTGCCATTGGGGAATTGTGTGGGCACATCCCAAATCAATGTCGCAGGCGTCCACCCCTGTTCCATCGCTGACAAATACACCAACGGTTTGATCGTTGAACCGGGTTGGCGTGGCGCCGTAGCCATATTAACTTGTCCGCTTATCAGCTCATCATGGAAATCAACACTGCCAACAAACGCCAAAATCTCACCGCTATCGGGCTCCAATACAACCATAGCCGCATTATTAGCCCCGGCAGCATTAATCAACGGCCGATTATCGGCAATCGTCTGTTCAGCAAGGCGCTGTGCATCCTGATCCAGGGTCGTATAAATGCGTAAGCCACCACGATAGATAGATTGGGCACCTAAAATGTCTTCTGCTTGTTGCAATACCGTCAAAGAAAAATGTGGATGTTTAATCGTAACCGATGGCGGGCTTAACTCCTGCACGATAATGCGCCCTTCATCTTGGGCGGCGCGGGCTTCCTCAATTGTGATGTACCCTTCTGCCACCATTTGACTAAGCACTTCATTTTGACGGCCTAATGCTTTTTCTGGCGCGGTATAAGGATCCCAAAGAGCAGGGGCTTGCGGCAAACCGGCCAATAAGCTGGCTTCTGTGAGTGTCAAATCAGCGGCCGGTTTTTGGAAGTAAGTTTCTGCGGCAGCTTCAATCCCATAAGCTAAGTTGCCATAGTAAATTTCATTTAGATAAAATTCGAGAATTTCTTCCTTCTCATAAGTACGTGAAATTTCAGCCGCTAGAATAATCTCGCGAGCTTTGCGCCTGAAACTACGTTCGCCACGTTCATCTTCATCCAATAACACGGCCCGCACCAACTGCTGCGTGATCGTGCTCGTGCCTGCGATATAACCATCATTTTGGGTAGCTTGTAAGAGTGCGCGTGTTATGCCAAAAATGTCAAAGCCCGGATTTTCATAGAAACGTGAATCTTCCGTGGCAATCGTGGCATTGATTAAATGCGGTGAAATTTGATCGAGTGGCATGTAAAGTCGGTTACCCGTGTCGGGGTCTGCCTGGGAGTAGAGTAAATTCCCGTTACGGTCAAAGATGCGCACAGTTTCAAATGTACTGGTGTTGGCACGTAATTCACTCGGCGGCGGCAAGGTACGTGCAATGGCCGAATAGCTGATGGCAGACGCGGCAACGACCAGTGTAAAGCCAACAACTCCCGCGATGATGGTAAAGAGCAGAAAACTGATCAAACAACTGCCCCAATTGCGTGGCGGTGAACTAGAGGCGGCGGCAACGGCCGTTGCGGGAACTGGCGGTGGGGGAACAGCCGCTTTTTTTTGTGGCGCTGGCGCTTGGCGTACCGGTTGTTGGGATGGTGCTGGTGTACTGCGGACCTGTGTGACCGCATTAGGGTCTGCCTTTGTAGGTGGAAACGCAACTCGTGGCTGCACTTCCGTCGCTTCGGGGTCTTGCACAAGCGGTTGCTGACGCGGTGGCAGCGGTTCAGCGGGCGTAATGGGACGTGGCACGGGCGCTGGTTTTTTAGACTGGGCTGGCAGCACAACGCCGGTAAGCGTTGCGGTATTATCCTCACTGTCGATTGATGCCGGTGGCAAAATCGGAGGCAATGTTGAAGTAACATCGTCGGGCGGGCTATCAGCACTAGGTTTATCATCTGCCTGGCGCATCAAATCCAGCAGCGAAACTGTATTTTCATCTTTTGCAGTTGGCGGATCGGCAGGAGACGGCCGTTGTGCGGCTGATTGTTCTTTTTTTTCAGGATCAGGCTTTTGCCCTTCGTCGTTTACGCTCATGTGAAATCAAACGCCAAAATGGGAGGATTAGTTCCTCCCTTAATTCGTTGTAGTCATCCTGACAAAATATAACGGTAACTTAAACCCTGCCAACTTTGTTACCCATGACTTTTAACTAACATTGTCCAGTTGCCACGTTGTACAGCCTGCCCTTCTTGATTCAGCACGCTGTATTTCATGATTACATTGCCGCCACCCAAACGTGGTAACGCTTTCTTCTCACTGACATCAAGCTCAACATGGATCGTATCGCCGATAAAAATCGGGCGGCTGAATTTGCAAGTCAATTCGCGGAAAGCAAGCACAGTTCCTTCGATAAAACCCGTCTGCACAGCCAAGCCAGAGGCGATGGATTGGATCAATAAGCCGTGTGCCACACGCTGTCCAAAGGTATCTTGCGCTGCATAAGCTGCATCGGTATGAATTTGATTAAAATCACCGCTCAGACCCGCAAAACGCACGATGTCGCCTTCGGTGATAGTACGTCCAGCCGTGATAACTTTTTGTCCGATTTCAAAATCTTCAAAATAGAGGCCGCGTGGTTGATAGGTAAGTTCTGTCATCAATTACTCCAATAAATCTCCAAAATCTCTCCCGCTCTGTTTACACTTTTTCGAAATCTGCAAAGGCAGTGTTTCCGTGGAACGCCGTGTAAGGGCTGTCACCCGTCTACTTATTGATTTTCAATTGCAGCCAGTTTTGCAGCTTCATCTGCTACGGTTAACGCATCAATAAAGGCATCGATGTCGCCATCCATCACAGCCGGTAAATTATAATTTGAATAGCCGATGCGGTGATCGGTCACACGCCCTTGTGGGTAATTATAGGTGCGGATTTTCTCACTGCGATCGCCACTGCCCACTTGCTCTTTGCGCTCAGCGGCAACGGCCGCATTTTGTTTCGCTTCTTCTTGTTCCTGCAAGCGCGCCTGGATAATCGCCTTGCCCAACTGCTTGTTCTGGGTCAAGCTGCGTTCAGTTTGGATTTTAACCATCAATCCTGACGGTTTGTGGACGATGCGTGCGGCCGTGGCATTTTTTTGCATATGCTGGCCACCAGGACCCGACGAAAATTCGGCCGTTATCTCTAAATCGCGATCATCTAAGGTGATTTCCACATCATCGATCTCGGGCATGACGGCCACAGTTGCTGTCGATGTATGGATGCGCCCTTGGGATTCGGTCGTAGGCACGCGCTGCACACGATGCACACCGCTTTCAAACTTAAAGCGTGAATAAGCGCCCCGGCCTTTTACCATCAAGACAATTTTATTATACCCACCGACACCAGTGCGGCTTTCTTCTATAATCTGGGTTGTCCAATTGCGCCCTTCTGCATAACGAATGTACATACGTGTCAAATCAGCTGCAAAAATACCGCCTTCATCTCCGCCAGCACCAGCGCGAATTTCAACAAACACATTTTTATTATCCCGCCGGTCTTTGGGAATCAGCAAAGAACGCAAAGTTTTTTCGAGTGTCTCTTGTTCAGCAATGAGTTCGTCTATCTCTTCTTTAGCCAGCGCAATCATTTCAGGCTCGTCTTCCAGTTCGGCAAACTCCTGCGCTTCCTGCAATTCTACTTCTACTTGTAGATAACGGCGGTAGGCGACCACCAACGGCTGCATTTCGGCGCGTTCCTGCGCTAACTCAGTCAATTTCACATGGTCAGCCAATACCATCGGATCTGATAATTGACGTTCAACTTCTTCGTAATGGGTAACAACTTGCGCTATTTTTTCAAGCATATTTTTTCCAAACCAACCGAATTATTCAGCATAGTAAGCAATACCAATCGCGCCGGGGCCAACATGCGTGCCGATAACGGGACTTAATTCTGAATGGGGGATGTTTTCAATGTTGAGGCGTTGTTGTAATTTTGCGGCAGCAGCATCAGCGTCGTCAAAGGCCAAAGCATTGAGCATGGCGGCATGTACTTCGGATTTGCCAGCTACATCGTTAACAACATAATCAATCAGATATTGAATCGCTTTGCGTTTTGTGCGAATTTTTTCCAGGGTCTCAATACGGCCGTCTTCCAACGTCAACACCGGTTTAATCGAAAGCACCGAACCAAAAAGACGTGATGCGCCGCCAATGCGACCCCCACGATGAAGGAACTCAAGTGTATCCACAACAAAAAGGATACGCACTTTCGCAATCAGATCACGGGCAGCCAGGGCAGCCTCGGCAAGGTCTGCACCATTTTCAATGGCTTCGGCTGCTTTGAGCGCCATAAAACCCATCGCCATCACGGTAGAGCGGGTGTCGACGATTTCAATGGGAATATCTTCTAACATGTCACGGGCGGCATTGGCTGAGGCAAATGTGCCACTAAGTTCGCTAGAGATGGTTAAGCAAAGGATGGAATCGGCCGTTTCAGCAGCTTTTGTGAATATCTCCACAAATTCGCCAGCAGATGGCTGCGAAGTACTCGGCATCTCTTTCGCCTTGGTTAAGCGCTCATAAAAAGCAGTTGGCATAATATCAACGCCGTCATGGAGGCTTTCGCCAGCCCAATTCACAATCAACGGAATGACGAAAATATTGTATTTTTCTACAAATTCTTCTGGCAAATTAGCGGTGCTATCAATTACCAGAGCGACTTTTTTTTTGCTCATATTTGTTTTCTCCTCAAATAAATTAGTTCATGATTCCTTTTGATTGGCTCAATTATCGCCTGTTACGACATTTTAGCCAATCCGTCCAGATAAAAGCGGGAAATTCTTATGGGCTAGATCAGGTAATCGGGAACAAGAACGCCACGCACTCTTTTTCGGGGGGCTGCGAACAACCTGTCATACCTGCG
>CAYGMR010000088.1:0-3658 GCA_964350725.1 uncultured Ardenticatenaceae bacterium
TGGGGCATCTCATTTTTTTTTGAAGAAAAGCATTCCACTTTGGCTCGTTAAATCCCCAACATTTTGCCCATCAACAATCCTTTTGGCTGAGTAGCTTAAATCGCCAACGCTTCCTTAATGTCAGCCAAATGATGACGATCATGTGACGCGATAATCGCACAAATTTCAGCGATGTTCATGATTTTAAGAGAGCCATGCCGTCCTTCTTTGTCCCAATCAGCCGGTTCTAAGCTATCGATAAATGCAAATAGGCGTTCCCGATTTTGGGACATAGTCTCGATAATTTCTGCATGGGATTTGTCTTTAGTTTTGGCGATGCGGCTGGCGTTCCAACGCGTTAAATCAAAATCAGGCGGCGCACCACTCCCGCCAGCTTGAATGCCTTGCATCAGTTGTGTCATTGAACTTTCCGCGCTAGCCAAATGGCGCACAAGGTCGGCGACTGTCCAAACGGTTTCTTCAGAATATACGGCCGTTGCCAATTCTTGCTCCGATAAGCCCACAACTGTTTCCAATAACTGAACACGTGCATCAATCAAATCTTGTTTTATCAATTCTTTTTTATCCATTATCTTTTATTACCTTGCCTTGTGTTATACATTTTGAGGAAATGTCCCCACATTTTCCATTTTTTCTACAATTGCTTGCCAGCCAGGCGGTTGTGCCTGGCGATAAGCATCAATTTCGGGTTGGATGTTGTAGGCCACATAACGGCGCTCAAAGTGCCAGCGCTGCCCATCCAAGGTAAACAATCCATATTTGGCACGCGAGTCGCCATCACCGGGCATATTGACCGAGCTGATGTTGATTAACTGTTTATTCTGCCACTGGCGCACGTTGGGGATGTGTAAATGACCAAATGCCAGGATGCCAGCATTAAGATCATCCAGCAAGGGGTCTAGATCGGTGTCGCTTTGACGGATACGGCCGTAACGCTCAATTTGCTCAGCTTCAGATGGAAAAATCAACTGGTTTACATCAATAGGATTGGCATGCACAATCAACAACGCATCTTCAGACTTGCTAGTCGGCGCAATCAAATGCGAAAAAGGGAGGCTGGCGAGCCAAGTTCGTGCATCTGCGTCTAACTGTGCCAATGTCCAGTCACATAAGGTTTGCAAATGGGGTGGTGGCTGTTGGCGACCCAGAACCCAATCGTCAGTATTGCCATATATGCTATGACTATTGGTGGCTTGCAAGCGTGCCACACATTCTGCTGGGCGTGGGCCTACCAGACACAAATCCCCCGCAAAAACGATCTCATCGACATATTGGGCATCAATATCAGCCAAGACGGCATCTAGCGCTGTCAAATTACCATGAACATCCGAAAATACGGCTATACGCATACCTTACTCCAGTGTGAATGCGGATTGCGGAATACAGAATGAAACCAACAATCTGCATACCCCTAATTTTTGTCTATTATCGCTTGCTTACTCCAAAATACCAGCAAGCAAAGAAGCGGGCAAATCCATCAAAAAAAGATTGGCAGGAGACACGGGGGTTTTATTAATGTTGTGTTATCTCATATCAACGATTTTTCCGCGTACGCAGATTAACACAACTTGTTTGATTCTAGGGTGCGTGTATTTATAATGGAGGGAAATATCTTCAATAGAAAACAACTTAGCCAAAAGTGCCCACTACTCAAAGATTGATGTTGTAGTATCAGGCATAGGGGCAAATAGCCTGGTAGGATTATTATTTGGTGTTCCGTGCCAAGCACAGAGAGATTATTATGAAACAAAAACCTTTTATCATCAGCGGGATCATTGGATTGTTCGTGATTGGGATGAGCTTGATTTTGATGGCAGTCAACCCGCGTTCTGCTGGAGAATTAGCGGAAGGGTTCTGGACGCCAATCATCGCTTTTGAATTTGCCGAAACAGAGGCAGATGTGGTCTTGGTGCTTGGGCAGATTGATACACCCGGCCAAGCAGAATTGATCGAAGCGTTTACATTGGGGAACAATCTAGATTTCATTTACATGGTTTTGTATGGGGCCTTTTTATTTGTTTTTGCGCTCACCTGTGCGCGTTTAAGCGGCAATAAGCTTTTTTACATTGCTGCCGGATTGGCTGTCCTCGTGCCACTCGCCGATATGCTTGAGAATTTGCAGTTGCAAGCGATTCTGACCAGTTTTGTGGCTGGCGACGATTTCAGCAGCAATCTAACCCGTTTGAAGTTGTATACCTGGTTAAAATGGGGCAGCTTAGCTTTCATCTTTTTGTTGCTGGCACCTTTTTTCACACACGGCAACCCGTTTGTACGTTTTATTGGCATGTACACGGCCGTTCCCTTCGTACTGGGTGTGTTATCCTATTTCAGCGGTGGAGCGCTCAAAGAGATCTTTGCTTTGTCGATAGCTCTCATGTTTTTGTTGCTGATTGTTTTTAGCTTTTTATATCGACCGGAGTAACAAATATCTGTTCAATACCTGTTCATTTTCATTTTCACAGACTAGATAAATAAATTTCCCGATGAATATCTGTGCAATATATTGACAAACTGTCCGGGCTATGTTATCCTTGCTCCAATTGATTAACAAAAAGTTGGGTCTTTGGAAATTATTAGATGGAGCATATGCATTCAAGCAGTATGGTCCATACATGCAAGAGGATAATGATGACGAAAAAGGTAATTGTAATTGGCAGTGGTTTTGGCGGCTTGGGTGCAGCCGCACGCTTAGCAGCACGCGGCTATGCTGTCGAGATTTTTGAAAAACGGGACAAGATTGGCGGGCGCGCTTATGCCTATGAGATGAATGGCTTCAAATTTGATGGCGGCCCCACGGTCGTAACCGCACCGTTCATGTTTGATGATATTTTTACACTAGCAGGACGGCGTCGCGAGGATTATGTCAAATTCGAATCACTCGACCCCTTTTACCGCATTTTTGACCATAACGGCCGTAAATTTGATTACAATGATGATCCAGAATTTATCCTCAGTGAAATTGACAAATGGAACCCGGCAGATAAAGAAGGCTACACCCGTTTCATGGGCACAACCAAAGCAATTTTTGAGAAAGGCTTTGTCGAATTAGCCGATAAACCTTTCTTGAAAATGAGTGACATGTTGAAGGTTGCGCCGGATTTAATTCGTTTGCAATCGCAAAAGTCAGTTTATGATTATGCCGCCCAATTTATCGACAACGAATTTTTGCGCCGTTGTTTTTCATTCCATCCATTATTGATTGGCGGCAATCCGTTTGATTCACCCTCAATTTATGCCATGATTCATTATTTGGAACGCGAATGGGGCATCCATTATGTGATGGGCGGCACAGGCGCGTTGGTGAATGCGCTGGCAGAATTGATTGAGGAATTAGGCGGCCGTTTCCATTTGAATGCAGAAGTGGATGAAATTTTGGTCAACGGCCGTACCGCTACTGGCATTCGTATGGCTGATGGCACTGTCCATCATGCCGATCATGTGATCTCCAACGCCGATGTCGCCAATACCTACATGCACATGATTCCTAGCAAAGCACGTGGCTTGCGCAATTCTGACACGCGCTGGCAGAAGTTGACACGTTACAGCATGTCGTTGTTTGTGATTTATTTTGGCACCAAAAAACGTTACAACGATGGCAAATTAGCCCACCACAACATCATTCTCAGCGAACGGTATAAAGGGCTGCTGCAAGACATCT